>NZ_JAJKHN010000249.1:0-617 GCF_020982715.1 Bacteroides sp. 1_1_30 | reverse complement strand
GGTCTCGTGGGCTCGGAGATGTGTATAAGAGACAGAACTATATATAAATCAAATGCATAACACTATGAGAAATACTATTCAAAACGGCATTTCTCATAGTATTACCAGCGTTTCATCCATAAAACAACGTATTTCTCATACCTTTTCAAGGTATTTCTCATAGTATTTTGACTATTTATCCTATAAATTCTCAAGCTAGATCCTAAACTAAAGACCAAATTGAATACCAGACTAGACACTGCTTTACAATACATTATCAGTGCTTATTGAAAGTATATAGAGCAGACATTCGCATATTTTCCTACCTGCATCTGCATCGTTGCACTCCAGTGAACAGGCCTGTGCACTAGAGTAGAAAGAACCGTCTACTCGAGTGCAACGATCTGTTCACTGGAGTGCAACGATACAGATAGTAGTAGGAAAAAATGGCAATGATTAAGGAAAAGCATAAGGATATAAGGTGCATGATACACAGGAAAGCAGTAAACAACGGGAAGTTGCTTAATAAACAACATAAGAAGAAGGAATAATCATAAAGTCCGACGAGAGTCTGGGAAAAGATACAGCCATAATGCATGAGAAAGGAGTAAAATAGATAAAAGGAGTATGAGAATAAG
>NZ_JAJKHN010000248.1:0-620 GCF_020982715.1 Bacteroides sp. 1_1_30 | reverse complement strand
AGCTATAATTATGTTTCTTTTATTAAAAAGAACGTATTATTAGAAAGTAACAAGACGACCAATCGCCACATATTAATTAAACATCAGATACCTAGTAATAGATATCTGATGTTTAAAACCTAGTTAATTTGGACAATCTCTATTCCTCATCGTAGTAACACCCGAATAACATCTGTCACTATTAATACTAAGACAACCGATATGGCTATTATAGGTTGTAACAAGACACCCATCCTCCCAATGAGTTTCTTCATCACTAGTCCAACTATAGTCAGGAGTTCTACTACCTGACACATCAGTTTCACCTCCAGCTAGTGCATCTATATTAGCCAAGCTAAACAATGATAACGTTGAAGATTGAGAACCTAAATCTATTTTGATATTCAATACCGCCACAGTTACTATGGCTAAAACACATATTCCACTAAACAAAAATTTCTTCATTATCTATTTTTTTTAAGATTAAAACCTAATATAAAAATCATTATTCATTTCTTTGTTTTTCACATAAATAACACCTCCTTACTTAATATATAGCTTTTATTTACTTTGATTATTTACCTTACCTTGTATTACAAGTTTAACATATCTTCTTTCTATATTACAATATATTGTAACAT
>NZ_JAJKHN010000247.1:0-621 GCF_020982715.1 Bacteroides sp. 1_1_30 | reverse complement strand
AGCCATGGTCTCGTGGGCTCGGAGATGTGTATAAGAGACAGTTTTATGTTATTTCATGATGATGATGAGATGTTGCCTAATATGGTGAGTGTACTATATGAATATTTATCGACTCATGATTCATTCAGTGCAGTGGGGTGTAACGCATATTTTAATATTAATGGGAAGAATACAAAGAAAAAAATGTTTATCTCTAAAAATATACAAATAATGGAGGATAGTGAGAGTGTTGTAAAACAATACGCTATGGGTAATACTGCTCCATTCCCTTCCTTTATGTATAGGAAATCAAAAATTATTGGAAGTAAAATGGATTGGCTGAAAGGGGGGAAATATTGTGATTGCTCATTTATTTCTACAATTGCAAATAAAGGAGGGGTGGTATATTTGCCTCAATGTTATATGTATTATTTTATATCTCCAAGTCAGGATAGTCAACATCATGAGTTTTTTCAATATTTGTCTTTAATAAAATTCTTATCAACTCAAGTAGAAGACAGGAGCATATTGTTAAACATGAGGATTTTCAATATTTATAATTATTTGCGTGATTTGCAATTGAAGACCGGAAATATTCCTGTCTCTTATACACATCTCCGAGCCCACGAGACCATGGCTAAT
>NZ_JAJKHN010000246.1:0-624 GCF_020982715.1 Bacteroides sp. 1_1_30 | reverse complement strand
CCCAACTCCAATGAGTAGTAATATACGTGCTTAATATCTTCAAACTGCTTGAAAAGTAATTCTGCCCTGATTTTCTGACTCTTGGTCCATTTATCAGGTGATTTAAATAATAAATATCTGCTTCTGGCCAATAATTGCCTGAGTGTATCTCCGTTTTCGAGTTCTTCTGCTTTATATACTTCCCCCTTCTCTTTTGCCGCTTTCATAGCTTTATTCTCCTCTTTTATCACTTGCCATCTATATGTAATGCGCAACTCTTGTACAGCTTCGTATACAAGTTTTTGTACATGAAACCTATCAATCACCTGCATGGCACGTGGAAAGCACGTTTTGGCAATCTTTTGCATGCTCCCGGCCATATCCAGTGTAATTTCTTTGACCTGATTACGCAGCTCCTGTGGCATCTTTGTAAGTACCGCAATGATATCATCGGTTTTAGTGCCCTGAATTACAGCTATAATAGAACCTTTCCTACCTCGCTTATCTCTATTTATTAAGATGGTATAAAGATCTCCCTTACTTAAAGCCGTTTCGTCAATACATAGGTGATAACCCATATTCTTTGGATAAAGGATATACTCTTGGGCATGTGCTCTCTGATCCCAATTCTGGAAGTCACTCAGG
>NZ_JAJKHN010000245.1:0-638 GCF_020982715.1 Bacteroides sp. 1_1_30 | reverse complement strand
AGATAGGAATCTTACTTTGTTGGAATATGACTATTGTAGTAAGAAGAATCATTTGCATGAATTTGATTCTGTAACTTTTGTTCCATTAGAAACAAATGAGAGATCATTAATATCTAGTATAACTAAGATATTGTATAAGAATGAGACATATTATATTTTTGATAAAGTCCAAGCTATGATCTTTTTATTTGACGATAATGGTTCATATATTACTAAAATTCATAATATAGGGAGTGGACCAGGAGAATATGCTGATATATCAGACTTTGATATAGATGCAGATTTAAATATATACATATCATCTATTGTAGGACGAAAAATAATAAAATATAAATATCCTGATTACAAGCTGTTTACAGAATATAAAACTAATGCAACTGTAATGGAAATAGCTGTTGATGAAAAAACGGGAAAGATATGGGGAACCAATATATTTCAGACTGAAGACGGTATTTGTTTAGGATTTTATTCGAATGAGAAATTTGTTCCGGTAATAGCATCTAGAGGTATTGCAGATAATGCTAATACTCCATTTAAAGCCCAAAGTTTTTATAAATCAGGGAATCATTTATTTTTTAATCCTAGATATTCTCCATATATTTATATGATAGATAATGATGAAGTAAGCAAATATATGA
>NZ_JAJKHN010000244.1:0-707 GCF_020982715.1 Bacteroides sp. 1_1_30 | reverse complement strand
CTCATATTTTGAGCCATCAAAGGAGAAAAAACTCCTAACAGTAGAATGAATAGAAATACGTTAAAGTTTTTTTGTGTCGTCATTACTAATCTTTGTGGGTTCTACATAACCGATTGGCATATCTACACAAGCACAGCCAAGCATATTTAAACGAACGGCAATCTTACTCTTACCCCCGACAGTCACGAGTTCGCCAACAAGGCCACTCAAAGGACCTTTAATCACACGAACTTTCTCACCACGCGCCAGTGGAGTATCATTCATACAGACTGCTTCTTCGGAATAATCGAGCATGAAACGGAAACGCGCCATCTGCTCGTCAGGAATAACGGCAGGAGTGCTTTCACCACGCATCACCATATAACGGCTGACCGTGGAGAAGCTTAGGACTTC
Source organism: Bacteroides sp. 1_1_30 (assembly GCF_020982715.1). Classification (NCBI taxonomy): domain Bacteria; kingdom Pseudomonadati; phylum Bacteroidota; class Bacteroidia; order Bacteroidales; family Bacteroidaceae; genus Bacteroides; species Bacteroides sp. 1_1_30. The sequence continues at coordinate 314 of NZ_JAJKHN010000244.1, read as the reverse complement.
CATACGCTCTTTTGGATTGACATGAACAAAAACCATCATGGGAAGCAAGACTGTATCAACCATCTTTCGACGGTCGCTCCATTGATGGATCTGTTGCTGAACGGGAACAAAAGAATCAATTCCCATCTTAGACAAACGCTCGGCAACTTTCTTCTCATGATGCATTCGAACGAGTGCTACATACCAGCGTTTTGAGTGTGCTACGCCTTCCCCTGTCCCACTAATAGGCCCGGCATTTACTGATTTTGGTTTCGTTAAAATCATATTTTTTTACCCCATGTGATTCCGTTACTTCTTAGGTAACGGATAACACA
>NZ_JAJKHN010000243.1:0-747 GCF_020982715.1 Bacteroides sp. 1_1_30 | reverse complement strand
TCATAAGAAAATATAGGCACTGACTGAATTAGCTAAATGAGCGGAGAAAAACTTACCACCAAATTTGACGAAGAACCGAGATTTATCTTTTTTATTTCTCATTTCTCATAAAATCCAGGTAATTAGTTTATAATCAGTAATATATGGTATGAGAAATGCCTGCATAGAAAGCATTTCTCATACTTTTTACAGATATTTTAACGAAAAAACCGCTATTTCTCATTCGTTTTTCAATGATTTCTCATACATCTGCCCTGTATTCATCCTGCATTTCTCATACATTTCTCATACATTTCTCATACATTTCTCATGATGACTGCATAGACGATGGTTGCTGATCTTATTTACATTGAAAACAGATGAAAGGTACTTATCATTCAAACAACCCTATGCCGGCATGTTTTTCATTCGTTATCGTCCAGTTATTGATAGAGCATCTCCATCGTTCCACTAGAGTGACGAGGGTTGTTCACTAGAGTGCATAGATTCGTTCACTGGAGTGAAAAGACTTGTCTACTGGAGTGGAACGATTGAGATGTCAGTCAGATACAGGGTCGACGCATTATATTTTTTACTATCTTACAACTTGTATTTTATTTTTATATTATTGACTATTAGTGTATTATCTATTGTATATGTCGATTATTTTCCTTATCTTTATAAGATATTATAAAACATAAACTAACATGAAAATTGGCATAATTGACCTTTGTAAACAAATAGAAGATCCTAGGATGAACCGCAAAA
>NZ_JAJKHN010000242.1:0-766 GCF_020982715.1 Bacteroides sp. 1_1_30 | reverse complement strand
GGCAATGTATGCGAGTATTCGGCCGTGTTCCATTACCGCATCTATTCACGCGAGCTTTTTGGCCATATCATTAACCAACTGCGCACCGTGAAACGATTTCACGCATGGTGCAGGGAAAAGCAGGGAGGATAACCATGGATACGCTCGACAAACTGCGCATCATCGAAAGTGATGCCGTGCCCAAGGATGATGCAAAGATAGAAAACCTCACTACTTCCATCAAGATCACCCACTCCTGCGGTTGCGTGATGGTGGAACATTTTGCCTGTGGAAATCCTACGACGGTACGTAAGGAGGAAAGCCCGGAAAAATACAAACGGCTCCTTGCTGAAAGAAAATATCATGTCGAACTCTGTAAAGAACATAATCCTGAACGACAATGACACAAATCATCAGAACAGACGGGACACGCCAGGAAATATGTCCCGCAAACGGCACCGACTTCACGTTGAAGGAGATGCAAGCGATAGTCGGCGGAAATATCGAACTGGTAGAACTGGACGAAAAGACGACGATGGTCGTGAACGAGGAAGGGAAACTTTTGGGCATGCCCTACAATGCCGGGGCGGACAGGGAATTCCATTCCCGTTTTCCCTCTTCAAAAGACTTTATCGTCGGCAATGTACTCATATGCAACAACAATCAAATCAGATAAAAATTATGGATAAAGAAAAAGCAAAAGCGCTCAACGAAATCCTCGCGCGCTACAAAGAATTACAAGAGAATGACAGTGTAAACCTGATCGAATTTCATACCGCTGACGGGC
>NZ_JAJKHN010000241.1:0-800 GCF_020982715.1 Bacteroides sp. 1_1_30 | reverse complement strand
AAGAATGCCGTGCTGTGCTCCAACATGGAATTCCGGGTGGACGGGAAGCCCGACGATAAAATCAACGAGCAGATACAGTCGCCCTGGTTCAACCGGCTGGTGGGTGACATCCTTGATGCGAAATTCTGGGGCTTCTCGCTCTGCCAGTTCTACAAGCTGCAGGAGTGGGTGGATTATGACCTGGTACCGCGCAAGCATGTGGATCCGGTCAGGGAACTCATCCTGCGCCACCAGACGGACATTACCGGCCACTCCTGGAATGAATATACCGACCTGCTTTTTGTGGGTTCACCGTCCGATTTGGGGCTGTTGGCCAAGGCTGCACCTTGGGTCATCTACAAACGTAACACTACGGGCGACTGGGCACAGTTCTCCGAGGTATTCGGCATGCCCATACAGGAATATATCTATGACTCCGACGACGACGAGTCCCGCCAGCGGGCCATGGAGGATGCGGCCAACGCCGGAAGTCTGGCGCAGTTCTTTCATGCCAAGGACACGGAACTCAAACTTACGGAAGCCGGAAACAAAACAGGGTCTGCCGATGTCTATGAACGCCTCTGCGAACGGTGCAACAACGAAATTTCCAAACTGATACTGGGCAATACGCTGACAACCGAATCGTCCGAAAAAGGCACACAGGCTTTGGGTACGGTTCATAAGAAAGTAGAGGACAAGGTACTGGAGGCTGACCGGAAATACGTGCTCAACGTGCTGAATTACGACATGACGGATATTCTGCTGCGCATGGGCATCAATACTGAAGGGGGGACATTCTGCTTTCCGGAACCGAAAGAAAC
>NZ_JAJKHN010000240.1:0-803 GCF_020982715.1 Bacteroides sp. 1_1_30 | reverse complement strand
GGAGAAAAGCACTTTTTTTATTTTATAAATACTCTCTTTTTAACTTTTTCCCAAAATATATTTTACGTTTGTTGAAGTTATATACAAAATGATAAAAGTTTATATTCCTAGTCCTTTTTATATTCCAGTACAAAGACAATTTCCGAATCCTGCTAAAACAGTGTGGGGAAATTGTGAATTTGTTTTTTCGGAAGTAGATGATTATGACTATATTGTTGTAATTGATAGTTTAAAGGAAAAAATCCAAACCCCTCTTTCTAAGACCCAAAGAATTATTTTTTTAGGAGAGCCCCCTTATGTAAAAATTTATAATGATAAATTTCTAAAACAGTTTGGGTGGGTATATGGTTGTCATCAAAAGAAAGTAGGTAATGATTCGGTGAAATTATCTATTCCATTATTACCTTGGATGGTTGGATGTCATTTGCGTGAAAATACACACCAGTGTAATAGCAATAAATACTTAACTTATGTTGATTTTCAGAAAAATGAAAATCTACATTCTCGTTTAAATAAGATTTGTTTAATAACTTCCAATAAGACATTTACAAGAGGACACCGGGATAGGGTGCGTTTTGTGGAACGAATTTTGAAAGAGTATCCAAATTTAGTAGATGTATATGGGAATGGCTATAAATCAATATCCGATAAATGGAGTATTCTCTCACGTTATAAATATTCTATCGTAATAGAAAATTGTTCATATCCTAATTATTGGACGGAGAAATTAGCAGACTGTTTCTTAGCAGGATGTTATCCTACTGTCTCTTATACACATCTCCGAGCCCACGAGACCATGGCTA
>NZ_JAJKHN010000023.1:0-80976 GCF_020982715.1 Bacteroides sp. 1_1_30 | reverse complement strand
ATCAAGAGAAAAGCTCACGTAAAGCAAAGCTTTTCTCTTGATTTTTTAGAAAGAGGAACATTTACTGAATATCCCTACCTAATTCTTGAAATGCTGATAAATAAGGAGATAACAGATAAAAGTATAAAGTAAAATAAGGTGAAACCGATAAATCAATAGTTTATGTTACTTATAAACTTGTATCGGCAATTCTCCTTTCAATGCTCCTATGGCATTAAAAGCTAACGACTCCATTTCATTCTCTCCCGGATAAACATAGATGGGAGCCAGGAAAGAGATTCTTTTTTTCAGCCTTGAAACCACATAGTCCGAATAAGCGATTCCTCCTGTCAGGAGGATAGCATCTACTTTCCCGCAAAGTACAGTAGCACTGGCGCCTATCGCTTTTGCAACATTATAAATCATGGCGTCCAGTATTAATTCCGCCTTTTTATCTCCTTCTTCTATCGATTGGATGATGGCAGGCACATCGGTCGTACCTAAATGAGCAGTCAATCCGGCACGTCCGGAAATACGTTTCTTCAATTCGTCTTTGGTATGCTGACCGCTAAAACAAAGGTCGATCAGTTGACCGGCAGGAAGTGTGCCGGCGCGTTCCGGTGAGAAAGGGCCTTCGCCGTCCAACGCATTGTTGGCGTCGATGGCTCTTCCATGGTGATGGACTGCGACAGAAATACCTCCTCCTAAATGGCAGATGATTAAATCCAACTCTTCGTATTGCGTCCCTTGCTCTTTGGCGAAACGCCGCGCGATTGCTTTTTGGTTCAAGGCGTGCCAGATGGTAATTTTCGGCATTAACGGAGAACCTGTAATGCGGGCTATATCTTCCAGTTCATCCACCACTCCCGGATCAGCGATGAAAGCCGGGCAATCGGGTAGGGTGGCGGCCAGTTCGCTGGCAATCAGTCCTCCTAAGTTGCAGGCATGGGTACGCATGGCATGCACTGTATCACGTTTCATGGCATCGTTCACCTCATACACTCCGCCCGGTATCGGTTTCACCAAACCTCCGCGTCCAATGATTGCGTCAAAAGAAAAAGGAATCTTGTTATTCTCCAATTCTTGTAATACCAGATTTTTCCGGAATTCAAACTGATCTATTACCTCGGGAAACGCAGACAGCTCTTCTACGGAATGTTTTATATTGCTGATAAACAATGGAGTCTCGTTTTCGTAAACCGCAATCTTTGTAGAAGTTGAGCCGGGGTTGATAACCAGTATTTTCATGAATGGTGAGTTTTAAATGGTGAATTTAGAATGATAAGTTGGTGACCTGACTGGCCTGTTTTCTGCACTCGCAATCTCCTGACACTTGTAAGCATGCCATCGCAATGCTATAATATTTGGACAAGCCGGAATCGCTACGTGACGGAAGTACTACAGGACAAATAGGACCTTGCAGTAATCCTGCCATTTCTGCCTTTGCAAACAGGGAGACAGATTTGTAGAATGCATTGCCCGATTCGATGTTCGGGAATATCAGTACGTCTGCCTGTCCGTTGATAGGAGATACAATCCCTTTAATATCACCACTTGCCTGTTCGCACGCAGTACGTACATCCAGCGGGCCGTCAATAATCACATTTCCGAATTCTCCCGCTTCGGCAAGCTCTACGATATTCACATAATCTAATGAATGGGGGAACTTGGCACTCACTTTTTCCGTACAGTGAATCAAGGCGACACGCGGCTGCTCGATGCCAAAGTGGCGGCAGGTACAGATAGCATACCAAATCATCTCTATGCGTTGTTGTAGCGTGGGACGCGGAATGACCGCAGCATCCGAGAAGAAAAGCAGTTTATGATAAGTAGGAATTTCCATCACTGCCAAATGCGTGAGGATTTTTCCTTTCGGCAACAACCCTTTTTCTTTGTCGAGTATGGCGTGCAGTAAGTTGTCTGTATTGATAATCCCTTTCATCAAAATATCGGCTCCCCCTTCGCGAACGATACGGACAGCCTCGCGTGCCGCTTCGTCCGAATTTTCGATATGGATAGTTTTTACATATTCGGGATATTGTTTGAGCGTGGGATACTTCTTCAGAATTGTAGAATCTCCAATCATTAGAAATTCTGCAATTCCCTCTTCCAGCGCACGAGAGATGGCATACTCTGTGTTAGGATCGTTGGCGCAGACCACGGCAATTCGTTTTCTATGGTTTAGTTTTTTGAGATGGGCCGTTAGCTGGGCAAAATTTAGAATAGGTTCCATAACGTTAGATTTTTAGCAAATATCAGAAAAATGATTGAAAAAATAACGATTATAACCCGAAAAAATGCATCCGTTATGTAACATTTTGCTATATTTCATTTGTTTTGACTGTTGGATGTGCATGGAACCGTTTTTTCCTGTATTTTTGCAGATGAAAACAAATGCATCCGGGCAGTCTGGTATTTTATCAACGAAAGTCAATTAAATAAGAATATATATGGATATTCAATTTCCTCCCTTTTTGCAGAAAGGTGATAAAGTGGTTATTGTATCACCTTCGAGTAAGATAGACCAACAATTTCTGAAAGGCGCCAAGAAACGGATAGAATCATGGGGCTTGAAAGTGGCTATGGGAAAATATGCCGGAAGTTCATCCGGGAGATATGCCGGAACAATCAGGCAACGGCTGAAAGATTTGCAGGACGCGATGGACGACCCTGAGGTGAAAGCTATTCTGTGTAGTCGCGGAGGGTACGGGGTGGTACATTTGATTGATAAAATTGATTTTACGGCTTTTCATGAACATCCGAAATGGTTACTGGGTTTTAGCGATATAACAGCGTTGCACAATCTGTTTCAGAAAAATGGATATGCTTCCCTACATTCGTTGATGGCCCGTCATCTTACGGTAGAACCGGAAGATGATCTTTGTACGAACTATCTGAAGGATATCTTATTTGGAAATATCCCTTCTTATACGTGTGAGAAGCACAAACTGAATAAGCAGGGGACTGCGCAAGGCGTTTTGCATGGTGGCAATATGGCGGTAGCATACGGTTTGCGGGGAACTCCATACGATATTCCGGCAGAAGGGACGATACTGTTTATTGAAGATGTCAGCGAACGTCCGCATGCCATCGAGCGTATGATGTATAATTTGAAATTGGGAGGCGTACTTGAAAAACTGTCCGGACTGATTATCGGCCAATTTACGGAATATGAAGAAGACTGTTCGTTGGGTAAGGAATTGTATGCAGCTTTGGCGGATTTAGTAAAAGAGTATGATTATCCGGTCTGCTTTAATTTTCCGGTAGGACACGTGACTCATAATCTGCCGCTTATAAACGGCGCAAAAGTGGAACTTGTGGTCGGAAAGAAAAATGTGGAACTGAAGTTTATATGTTAATAAACCATTCCATCTGAACGATGCTGTGATGAAAATAACTAATTTTGAAGCCCTAATAGATGAAAGGACGATGAAAAAGAAAACTATGATAGTATTAATAAGTGCCTTTTTGTTATTATCAGCATTCTCTTGCGGAGGAGGTAATAAGGCAAATAGTACGAGTGAACAAAGCGAAGAGACAGCAGTGAATGTACCTCAATTTGATGCGGATAGTGCTTATTTGTATGTAAAGAATCAGGTAGATTTCGGGCCTCGTGTTCCTAATACAAAAGAACATGTTGCCTGTGGCAATTACCTTGCCGGTCAGTTGGAGGCTTTCGGTGCTCAAGTGACTAATCAATATGCAGATTTGATTGCTTATGACGGAACTCTGTTGAAAGCGAGAAACATTATCGGTTCTTATAAGCCGGAAAGCAAAAAACGAATCGCTCTGTTTGCACACTGGGATACACGTCCATGGGCTGATAACGATCCTGACGAGAAGAATCATAATACTCCGATTTTGGGTGCCAATGATGGTGCCAGTGGTGTAGGGGCTTTATTGGAAATAGCTCGCTTGGTCAATCAGCAACAACCGGAGTTAGGTATCGATATTATTTTGCTGGATGCAGAGGATTATGGTGCGCCGCAGTTCTATACGGGGCAGCATAAAGAGGAATTCTGGTGTCTCGGATCACAGTATTGGGCACGCAATCCTCATGTACAGGGATATAATGCACGTTTTGGCATCCTGCTCGATATGGTGGGCGGTGAAGGTAGCGTGTTTATGAAAGAGGGATATTCTGAAGAATTTGCTCCCGATATAAATAAGAAAGTCTGGAAAGCGGCGAAGAAGATTGGCAACGGGAAGACGTTCATGGATGGTAACGGAGGATTTGTTACCGACGACCATCTGTTCATTAATCGCTTGGCACGTATTAAAACAATCGATATTATTCCATATAATCAGGAGGGTGACTTTACTCCGACATGGCATACCGTCAATGACAATATGGAGCATATAGATAAGAATACGTTGAAAGCAGTAGGCCAGACGGTATTGGAAGTGATCTATAATGAGAAATAACAGGATTAAATAATTATTTATAATGTCAATTAATGAATTACAGGACGAAGTGATTGCAGAATTCAGTGACTTCGACGATTGGATGGACCGCTATCAACTACTTATTGACTTGGGAAATGAGCAGGAACCACTTGAAGAAAAATATAAGACGGAACAAAATCTGATTGAGGGATGCCAAAGTAGGGTGTGGCTTCAAGCGGATGATGTAGATGGTAAAATCGTTTTTAAAGCGGAAAGTGATGCTTTGATAGTCAAAGGAATTATTGCCTTATTGATTAAAGTCCTTTCAGGACATACTCCTGATGAAATCTTGAATACAGATCTTTATTTTATAGACAAGATTGGGCTGAAAGAGCATCTGTCGCCAACGCGTAGCAATGGTTTGCTGTCGATGGTGAAACAAATACGAATGTATGCACTAGCATTCAAAGCAAAAGAGGGGAAGTGAAAAACTTCCCTTTTTTTATGGTTGCTTTCTGGAAGTCAGATTGTTCATGGTCAGTATGGTGCAGATAAGTAGCAGGATTGAACCGACCAGAGCGACGAGATACGGGCTACCGTTAATCAGGTCATCCATATTCTCGGCTTCGGGATATTTAATACTAAGATATACGGATAGCGAGTTATTGAGCACGTGCATGAGTATACACGGTATCAGGCTACCTGTTTTGTAATAAGTCCATGCCAGCAGGATACCGATTAGAAATGCCGGAAGGATCTGGGCCGGATTTATATGAAAGACGCCGAACAGAAGCGCGGAAATCAGAATGGCTTTAGTCGGATTATATTGTTGAAGTAAAGCTCGGGTGATTGCTCCGCGAAACAAGATTTCTTCAAGCACAGGGCCGATGATGGCTATTGCAAGAATACCGCCCCAACCGGATTGGAGAATGTCGAAAGATTGCTCCATGATGTTGGGTATCCAGTCTAGCAGTCCCATAAGTGCAGATACCAGAAAGCCAGCGGTGAGAATAGCCAGCCCGCTACAAATTAGGAATGGCATTGATACAGGCAACCATGTCGCTTTCTTTTTACTGATATAGCCGGCTTTCCATAGATAAATACCCATCATAATCTGACCGGCTAATTGGGCCGGAATCATAATCATTTGCGTCAGAGCAACCTTATCCAAATCTCCTGTGGTGACTAACAAATAGATTGTACAGGGAATCATAATCAGGATAGGGGCGACAATCTGCGCAATGAGAAGGTCTATTAATATCAGTTTGATAGCCGTTTTCATTGGTCTTTAGTTAGTTGTAAAGAAACTATAGATAAACATAGCTAACATCGAAATAGCTATTACCACCAAAGAGATGCTCATAAATGACTTTTGCATAAGAATCTATTTTTAAATTATTATTGTTCGGTTATTGTATTATTTATTTTGTTTCTCTGCTGTTACTGCCTGCCTTGCTGGCAAGAAGAATAGCTTCCGTCTCTTCTGCATCTTTATGGAGTTGCACTATTAACTCGTCGATACTGGAGAATTTCAGTTCGGGACGCGTCCGTTTTACAAAAGTAAGCCGGATGAATTTATCGTATATGTCCGAATGGAAGTGAAGGATATTCACCTCAATGGTCCGGTTAGGGCCATTATCAATCGTCGGGCGGACACCTATGTTCAGCATCCCCATATATGTCTTTTTATCAAATGTCACCCATACGGCATATACACCGTCCGCGGGGATCAGTTTATCAGGATCATCCACACTTAAATTGGCCGTTGGAAAACCAATTTTGCGGCCTACCTGATAGCCGCCTACTACTATTCCGTCCAGGAAGTATTCATATTTCAGGCAATCGGCAGCCAAGTCCACTTCTCCTTGATGAAGAAGTTTGCGGATCAGGGAAGAACTTACCGGAACGTTGGGTACGTTCTCTATTTCTATATTGCTGGTATATGCTTTGGCGCGAATCACTTCTATGCCAATTTCTTTCCCATAGCGTACATAATCCTCGAAGCCCTCGCTGCGGTTGTGCCCGAAACGATGGTCATAGCCGATAACCAGGTATTTTACCTGATAGCGTTCTTTTAACAGCTGTGTCATGAACTCCCGGGCGGTAAGCCGGGAAACTTCCGGGGTGAAATCAAGCATCAGGCAGTAGTCTACCCCGATGTCTGCAAGCAGACTTATTTTTTCTTCCGGGGTAGTCAGAAGTTCCGGACGATAATTCGTGTTCATCACTTTGCGGGGATGAACGGGGAAAGTAACCAATGCAGAGCGTAGACCTTTGGCGGCGGCTATCTCTTTCACTTGCTGAATCAGATAGCGATGTCCTGCATGTACTCCATCAAAAAAACCGATGGTAGCTACACTGGGTTCCGGGTTAATAGCCGATGTGTCACGTATAATCTGCATATCTCTAAAATTATTTGCTGTTGAAAAGATGGCTCCAGTTTTCGCCTGCTTTTGCTGTATAAGTGATAATTCCTAAATTTTGCGCTGCCTTACAGTTCATCTCGGAATCATCGATGAAGAGTGTTTCTTGCGGCTCGATACCGGCATCCTCTATGATTGCCTTGAAGATCTCCGGTTCGGGCTTGGCCATTTTCATTTCAAAAGAGAGATATGTTTTCTCAAAATAGTCTTCCACCCTAAATGTGCGGTAGGGAAACAGATGAATACATGTCCAGTCCCAGTGGATTTGGTTAGTATTGCTCAATAAATAGACGACATATTTCTCACGTAATTTTAATAATAAATCAAGTTTGTGTGTCGGTATGTCTACTAAAAAACTATTCCAGGCTGCATCTATTTGTGTGTCGCTCACTGCTTTGCCTATCATTTTACGAACTCCGTCACGGAATTCGGCGGGTGTAATCAGTCCTTTTTCCTGTTGCATCAGGAGTCCGTTCGGATTATGGATATCCAGTAGGTCCTCCACGTTCCGGAGCCCTAATTTCTGAAAGTTCTCAATGCAACGTTGGCGGTCGAGATTGATAAGTACACCACCCAAATCAATAAGAAGGTTTTTTATTCCTTTACTTTTCATTTCTGTTTTTTTTGTGAATAATACGTTGAACAAGGCGAATAAGTTCTCCAACCCATAACACCGTGGACGAAACGCCTATAATAAGAAGCCAGGTTTGCCAGTTGAGCGGCTCCGTACGGAATACAGCTCCACCGAACTGTACGATCAGGAATTGTCCGGCAAGAATAGCCAATACAATAAGTTCCATACCATACGATTTGGAAAGTCCCTTGAATGCCGAATCGGTAGTGCCGAATACACGGGCATTGAACAGATTCCAGAATTGCAGCATGACAAAGAAGGTGAAGAAAATGGTCAGGTTGTGTATATCCATACCTTCCGTGCTGTGGTCGAAATAATAAATCATTCCGAGCAGTACGATGAGGAAGATGGAGCCTACACCTAATATATTAGACTGCATTGCCTTACTGATAATAAAATCAGTGCTTCGACGGGGTTTCTCAAGCATCACGGTTTCGCTGGGCGGAATGGAAGCAAGTGCCAAAGCGGCAAAAGTGTCCATAATCAGGTTCACCCATAACATTTGTGTTACAGTCAGCGGAAGTTCCGTACCGATCACAGAACCTAACAAGACAATGAGCAGTGCTACGAAGTTGATCGTCAGCTGGAAAACAATGAAACGCTGGATATTCTTATACAGGGAGCGTCCCCACATAACGGCAGTTCCGATACTGTTGAAGGAGTCGTCGAGCAGGGTAATATCGCTGGCCTCTTTGGCTACAGAAGTACCTGTACCCATTGATAAACCTACTTGGGCATGATTCAAAGCCGGAGCGTCGTTGGTTCCGTCTCCGGTTACGGCTACGACTGCTCCTTTTTGCTGAAGCAGCTGTACCAGACGTTGCTTGTCAGTCGGGCGGGCGCGGGACATGATTTTTAAATCCATCACTCTATCCAATGCTTCTTCATCGCTCAATTCAGCAAATGCAACACCAGTGATTCGATTTCGTTCGGTATCTGTTTCGGGGTTCCAAAGACCTATCTGACGTGCGATTTCCGTTGCAGTTCCCGGAGTATCACCGGTCACGATCTTGATGCCGATACCTGCGGACTGGCATTTAGCAACCGCAGCAGGTACGTCCGGACGAATCGGGTCGGAGATGGCAACTACTCCCAAGAAATTCAGGTCGTTGGCTGAAACCAGTTCCGTACAATCGTTTGGCTCATTTTCTCCGACAATCTTGAATGCAAATCCAAGTGTGCGCATAGCCATATTCTGATAGCCCAACAGTTGTGCTTCTACTGTGGAACGATATTCTACGGCGTCCACTCGTCGTCCGTCCAAGACAACTTCTTTACACTTGCCCAAAACAATTTCCGGGGCTCCTTTTATATAGAGTATTTTTTTCCCGATCAGTGGCGAGTCAACAAGGGTTGCCATGAATTTCCGTTCGGTAGAGAAAGTGAGTTGGTCGAGGATCTGTGCTTTCTCGCGAAGTTCCAGATAATTTTTTCCCTGCTTGTTAAGCCAGAGTAATAAAGCTACTTCGGTGGGATTTCCTACTCCTTTCGGCTTCTCACCGGTCGTTGACTCTTCGAGGAAAGCGGTTGAGTTAGCGCTGATTCCTTCTGCAATGAGTGTGCTGATATCATCGTCGGACAAAACACTGCCATTTTTGATGCCGTAAAAATTAGGCTCGTGCACTTGCATGAGGTTTTGAGTCAGTGTACCGGTTTTATCCGTACAAATCACGGTGATGGCTCCCATTGTTTCGCAAGCGTGCATTTTCCGCACCAGGTTGTTGGTAGAAAGCATGCGGCGCATATTCAATGCCAGACTAAGCGTAACACTCATTGGCAATCCTTCGGGCACAGCTACCACAATCAGCGTAACTGCCATCATAAAATATTTCAGTGTCCGTTCGAAAACAGGAAGCCACTCGTGCCATCCGTTCAGTGAACCGAAATCAAAGAATAACAATACGTCTTTGACAAAGAAAATAAGGAAAGCGAGACCGGCAACGGTAAAACCAATCTTTCCGATGAGGTTTGCGAGTTTGGTCAATTGTATGTTCAGCGGAGTAGGTTCGAGATTGTCTTCCGTGCTTTGTCGGGCTACTTTCCCGATTTCAGTAGCATCTCCCACATGCAGCACGCGCATGGTGCCATGACCGTCCACCACTGTCGTTCCACGCATCACCAGATTGGAAGCATAAGTTGCCTCTTCATCAAAGTCAGCTTCTACAGTTGTTTTATTAATAACGGGTTCGCCTGTCAGATTAGATTCGTTTACTTGCAAAGAGATGGCTTCCAGCAGTTCTCCGTCGGCAGGAATTTCTTCACCGGTTTCCAGAATTACAATATCACCTACCACTATGTCTTTGCGGGGAATTTCTTGTACACGTCCGTTTCGGATCACTTTTACTAATGTTTCTTCATTGACTGCATTCAGCAGATCAAACTTTTTGCTGGCATCATACTCGAAAAAGAAACCGATTCCGGTGGCCAGTAAGATAGCTGCTATAATTCCGATTGTTTCAGCGTATTCGTTCTCGATGATGGAAATGATTAACGAGAAAACGGCTGCTACTAACAGTACGCGTACAACCGGGTCTTCAAATTTTTCCAGATAAAGTTTCCAGAGGGAAGGACGCTTGGGAGGTGTTAACAGGTTAATACCATTTTTCTCCCTGCTTTGTAGGACTTCGTCATCCGTAAGTCCTAAATGATAATAGTCATTTTTATTTGTACTCATGCAGATACATGCGTTTAGTTTGAACCGCAAAAATACAACATAAAATTGTGATAAATTGTTTAATTAAAACTTTTTATGAAGTCGAATTTGTTATCGTGGTTTACCACATGTGCGATAAGGAATTGTAAACCAGAATGTAGAACCTTCACCTTCTACGGAATCTGCACCGATCTGACCGCCTAGTTTGGCGACAATGGTTTGAGAAATAGAAAGTCCCAGGCCGGCTCCTTTCTTATCTTTGTTCAGTTTCACAAAGCGCTCGAAGACATCCGGTAGTTTTTCTGCCGGAATTCCGGCTCCGGTATCTTTTACATAAAAGTAAAGTTCAGTATCTCTTGCCTCATATCCGATGCGGATACTACCTTCATGGGTGAATTTAATGGCATTACCGGCAAAGTTGGAAAGCACCTGTGCCACCCGGTTGCGATCCGTTTGGATCATGCATGATGAACGAGACGGTTCTGCTATAATTTGTATATTTTCTCCGGCTTCATTGACTCTCATCTGGAAAAGTTGTTGTAAATCTGAAAGCAATAGATTGACGTCCACCGTTGTCTGTACAAATTCCAAGGTTCCGGCTTCGATTTTAGACATATCCAGAATGTCGTTGACCAACTGCATCAGAAGATCAGCATTCATTTTTATGATTTCCTGGTATTGAGCCTTCTCCTCTTCGGTACTTGCGCTGCCTAACACTTCTGCAAATCCGGTAATAGCGTTGAGAGGAGTACGGATCTCATGGCTCATATTAGCTAAAAAGGCAGATTTTGAAATATCCGCTTTTTCAGCTTTTTCTTTGGCTAGTCTCAATTCATTTTCGGCCTGTTTCCGTCGGGTGACGTCATGTACGGTGATAACCATATTCTCTTCTTCATTGAGAAGGAAGTAGGAGCCGGATATTACTGCGTCACATTCCACAGTCGTATTATCCGATGTGACTACGGATAAAGTTGCTTCGAGATCCGTGAAGTTCCGTCTCTGTTCGAAGGCCTGACGTATGGCAGTACGTATCGGACAGGAACCGCAGAAGCTATGTGTGCCGCAGCCTCCTTCGGCAGCCAATGCGTTACGGCATTGCAGCAGGTCGCCCACTCTTTTTTCTTCTGTTCCTTTTCTGGTTCCGGTTTTTTGGTAATAGTTGGTCTTCAGTACTTTAAAATCGTTATCTATTAGCAGAATAAAAGCATGTACATTCTTTAAAACGGCACCGGCGATATGGCTGGTACGTTCCAACTTTCTGGATTCACGGAACAATCGTTGTTGCATCCGTAGGCATTTCCTGCGTTCCCATAAAAAACTGATTAGTAGGACTGCGCATAAAACTATTAAAGTTGACAATAGTGCTATAAGCATAGTATAATATTGTTGTTTTAGCTTGATAATATGACTACAAAGATAGCTTTTTTCTTTAGTTTGGAAAATAGTGTTGAACAAATATCCAGCTATTTGTGTTATATTATTCAGAAAACCATTTAAAAATACGAACGTTATGAAAAAGTACATTTGCACGGTCTGTGAATATATTTACGACCCCGAACAAGGAGATCCGGAAAGCGGAATTGAACCAGGAACAGCCTTTGAAGACATTCCAGATGATTGGACTTGTCCGTTATGCGGAGTCGGCAAAGAAGATTTTGAACCGTACGAAGGATAAAACCAAGAGAGAGAGAATTATTTAAGAGGAGAATGGCCGGGTGTATAGATATATGCCCGGTCTTTTTTGTTTTTCTGGAGGATGATTTAAATTAAAAAGGAGAATCAGTAATGCTATGATAGACTGATTCTCCTTTTTTAGGATTCAATTTTGCTCTATCAAGAAGCTTTTTTCTCTTTTACATCACTACTAGCTTCTACTACATTCACCACATAGTCACCTAGCTTTTCACATTCGGCAATAATATCCATGTAATAAACCCCCATCTGATAATCATATTCTTTGTTGTTTACGTCCAGAATGTTCTGATTCTTCAGTTGGTTACGGTAGTTATTAATTTCATTCTCGATGTTGAAGGACTTGTTGATATCGATGCTCTGATGTTCCGGCTTTTCTACTACCACAATCATTTGAGCAAGTGCATCGTTCGTCAGTTTCATCATGAAATGAATATGCTCATATTGTTTCTCGGTAAAATCTTGGTTGGTCTGACGTTTCCGGTTGATGGTACGTGCCAGGTTATAACAGCTGTCGCCGATACTTTCAATTTCCGTCACTTCACGCAACATGGCACGTATCTGTAGTTTACTTTCAGAGCTTAACCGACCTTCAGATACTTGATTCAGGTAGTTGGCTATTTCAAGTTCCATGTTGTCGCTGATATTCTCATACTTCTCGATCCGGCTGAACAGCTTGTTGAAATCGTCATCCTTTTCTGTGTGTAGCAAATCCTGCACCATGCCGAACATCCGGTGTGTACGTTCTGCAAAAAGATGGATTTCTTTGCGTGCCTGAAGGATAGAGAGTTCTGCGGTAGAAAGCATACCACCGGTGATAAACCGCAAACGGGGCTCTTCGTCCTCTTCTTTGGGGTGGATAAGAGCACATACGGTACGTTCAATCAGTTTAACCGCCCATATCAGAATACATACATTACAGATATTGAAAATCGAGTGGAAAGCCGATAACTTGTAGGAGATGGCAACTTCCGGATTGTTACTTTGGAAAAAGGTATCTACTACCCAGTTTACCAGTTCCATGAAAGGATGGAAGACAATCAAGACCCAGATAACGCCGAACACGTTAAAAACAAAATGAGCCAATGCTGCCCGCTTAGCCTGTGTATTGGCTGTAAGTGCGGCAAGATTGGCCGTGATAGTGGTTCCGATGTTTTCTCCCAAAACAAGTGCTGCTCCCAGTTCCAGACTGATCCATCCGTTGGCGCACATAATCAATGTAATTGCCATGGTGGCGGCGGAGGCCTGTACAATCATCGTCAATATAGTACCGATGAGTAAGAACAGAATGATGGAGAAGAATCCCATGTCCGTGTAGTTCTGTACGAAGGCAAGCATTTCCGGGTTGGCGTTCAGGTCGGGCGCGTTTGCTTTCAGATAAGAAAGCCCCATGAAAAGGAAAGAAAAACCGAAAATGAATTCACCGATGGACTTGCGGTTGCTTTTGCCGGAGAAGATGAGCGGGAGGGCGATGGCTAAGAGCGGAAGAGCGAAGGCAGCCATATCAACCTTAAATCCGAAAATTGAAATGATCCAGGCAGTCACGGTAGTACCGATATTAGCACCCATAATAACGCTGATGGATTCGGCAAGTGTGAGCAATCCGGCGTTTACGAAACTTACGACCATCACTGTCGTTGCTGAAGAAGACTGGATAAGAGCTGTTATCAACACTCCTGTTAAAACTCCCGTTACCCGATTGGTAGTCATTGCCGTTAGAATACTTCGCAATCTGTCACCCGCGACCTTTTGTAAGCCCTCGCTCATAATCTTCATTCCGTAAAGGAAGAGTCCTAATGAGCCTATGAGCTTTAAAAAATCATAAAAAGAATATTCCATCTATAATATTTTTAATGGTTATTTGTTCTCTATCTGATTATAAGTATATTAGTCCCAAATTATTCACCTTTTAACGAACTCGATGAAACAGATGTTACAAATATGTTGCAAAAATAACAATATTTCCAAAGAATTCCCTATCGGAAGCTCACTTTTGGATATTTATTACGGTTTTAATCTTAATTTTCCTTATCAAGTAGTAAGTGCCAAGGTCAATAATCGCTCCGAGGGACTGAACTTCAGAGTTTATAATAATAAGGATGTAGAGTTTTTGGATGTGAGAGATCAGTCCGGTATGCGTACGTATGTCCGTTCGCTTTGTTTTGTCTTGTTTAAGGCTGTCACGGAACTGTTTCCCGACGGAAAATTGTTTGTAGAACATCCTGTTTCAAAAGGCTATTTCTGCAATTTACGGATTGGCCGTCCCATCGAACTGGAAGATGTGACACGCATCAAGCAACGGATGCAGGAGATTATCGCGGAGAATATTTCCTATCATCGCATCGAATGTCATACGGCTGAAGCTGTGCGTGTTTTCAGCGAACGGGGAATGAATGATAAAGTGAGATTACTGGAAACTTCCGGTTCGCTCTATACCTATTATTATACATTGGGTGATACCATTGATTATTATTATGGGAATCTGCTACCCAGTACCGGATATCTTAAATTATTCGATATCGTGAAATATTACGATGGATTGCTCCTTCGGATTCCGAGTCGGGAAAACCCGAATGTGCTTGAAGATGTAGTGAAGCAGGAAAAAATGCTGGATGTCTTTAAAGAATATCTGAACTGGAGTTATATCATGGGGCTTAACAATGCCGGGGATTTTAATCTGGCCTGTGAAGAGGGACATGCAACCGATCTGATAAATGTTGCAGAAGCACTGCAGGAGAAGAAAATAGCCCAGATAGCCGATACCATATTCCATCGTGGTGAAAACGGTAACCGGGTAAAACTGGTATTGATTGCCGGACCATCCTCTTCGGGAAAGACAACTTTCAGCAAACGGCTTTCTATCCAGCTAATGACCAATGGACTGAAACCATTCCCGATCTCTTTAGATAATTACTTTGTGGATCGTGAAGAGACTCCTCTGGATGAAAACGGAAATTATGATTATGAATCACTGTATGCACTTGATTTGGAACTGTTCAATCAACAGTTGCAGGCACTCCTTCGCGGTGAAGAGGTCGAACTGCCTCGTTTTAATTTCTCTCTTGGCAAGAAGGAGTATAAAGGCGATAAACTGAAAATAGAAGATAATACGATTCTGATTCTGGAAGGTATTCATGCCCTGAACCCGGAACTGACACCGCATATACCGGCTGAACGGAAATTCAAGATTTATGTTTCGGCATTGACCACCATCTCTTTGGATGACCATAACTGGATTCCGACAACTGATAACCGTCTGTTGCGGCGTATTATCCGTGACTTCAATTATCGGGGATATTCGGCTCGTGAAACGATATCACGCTGGCCGAGTGTACGTGCCGGTGAAGATAAATGGATTTTTCCCTATCAGGAGAATGCCGACGTAATGTTTAATTCAGCGTTGCTTTTTGAGTTTGCAGTACTCCGTTTGCATGCCGAACCTATTCTGATGGGTGTCCCGCGCAACTGTCCTGAATATTGCGAAGCATACCGATTACTTAAGTTTATCAAATATTTTGTTCCTGTACAGGATAAGGAGATTCCGCCTACGTCCTTACTGCGCGAATTTTTGGGAGGTAGTAGCTTTAAATATTAAGTAGAAAAATTAGGATATATTCGTTATTTGTACTTTCTTTGCAAAAAATATGAATTACCTTTTGTTGTAGTAAGGCAAGAGAACACAAAATAAACAATATTTGAATAGGATTCTTTAGGGGAGAATACTGTATAATGACTGTTATACTAAACTATAATATTGAACCTTTGGTTACTTTTGCTGTTATAAAAGGACTACATGCAACAAAAAAAATGTGAATATGATTTTTTATAATAGTCTTTTAGCAAAGTGGTTCTTGGGAAAAGGAAAGAAACACTATTTTATGTTAGGCTGGTTTTTCTTTACCCGGTATAAATATCTGGAAGTTTGGGAAGATATGGAGTTACGGATACATGCAAAGCAATATTGGGAATGCTTTTCTCTGACTCTGATACCAGCGTTGATTTTGTCATTACTGTTTTCATGGTGGTGTATGATACTACCATTCATAACTTATGACCTCCTTTATTGGTTTGAAAAGATCATCTACCACCATTCAATATTTAATTGGGAGGCGATAAAGCATAGCGGCGATACGCTTTATCTCCGAAAGAGAAAAGCGTATGCCTGGAAGAAAGGTTACGGGAAAAAAGAGTTGCCCGTATCCAGATGGAATGATTGATTCTTTATTTCAAATGCTTCTTTATCCAAAGCAGATGTCCATACTCCGTATCGTTGGAGGTCCAATGCTCATTAATAGGAGTAATCAGGGCTTCTTTCGGACAGTTTAGTACATTGTATACTATATAGCTGGTAGTCGGAGGACATACATCGTCATTGAATCCCCATGTTATATAGGTGTCTGCTTTTATCAATTTAGCAAAGTTCACTACATCATAATAGGCCATTGTCTTTATTTTTTCGGGGGTATCCATATCCACCGAATTTCTAAAGAAATGAGGATAGCCACCGGCACGTCCGGCTTTATAGCCTGCCATATCGCTTAATGCAGGATGATTGGCGACACAAACTGTCACCCGTTCATCCAGTCCGGCAGCGATTAATGCCAGGGCGCCTCCCTGACTACCTCCTTGTGCGATTACATTTTTGCCATCCCATTCCGGCAGGGAAGTCAGAAAGTCGATACCGCGTACACAGGCCAGATATACCCGTTTCATATAATAATTATCACGACTGTCGAGCCCGTTGGTCAGATAGCCGTTTTCTCTGCCATTGAAAGCGTTGCTGATTTCTTTAAATTCTTCATCAGTCATTTCCGGATTCAGGCCGTGTATCTCGAATTCAAAACGGATGCATCCTTGCTCCGCATAATATTTATGGCGTAGAGGTTCTTTGATAGTTTTGATGCCTGCTCCCGGAGGGCACAAGACAACCGGAAACTTTCCTTCTTTTTTCGGATAGAATAAATATCCGTAGACGCATTGCCCACGTTTGTTCAGTTGCAATTTTACGAGATAACAGTCTATTTTATCAGTGGAATATTTTTCGACATGTTCTTTGGTATACGTTAGGGGAAATTCCTTTTGTTCCGCTTTTGCCTTTTCCCAAAATTCCTTGAAATCGGAAGGCATGGTGGTATACGGACGAAGTTTTTCCGGTGAAAATCCTACTTTGATATGATGTGAATAGGTCTTTCCATCTACGGTTGCTTTCAGGCGACAGTCGCGGAATCCCGGCTCTTTCATTGTGCCCACAGGAATCACTCCCCTGCCATTCTTTAAAGTTACACTTCCTTTGGTATCGGCAACAGGCATCATATCACCACCTATTTCATAAGTGACGGTTACGTTATCTCTGGGGATACCGTATTTATAGAGTTGTACCTCCACAGTTGCTTTTTCTCCCGTTTTATAAAGCCAGTCGGCATGATTGGGTACGGTGACCCAAAGCACATCGCTTTTATAAGGATAGTTTTCAGCTACGGCGGATAGCAAGGTAAGTGACAATAGCCATACAGATAAAAGTAGTCTCTTCATGGTGTTATTCATTGTTTTTATATCATTAAAAAGTGAGTTGTTTTAATTCTGTTGCAATATTACGCAAGATTTGGGAAAAGGAGGGTAGAAAAAATGTGCTTTTAGATGGACTATTTGGTACTTTGACAAAAATAGCGGAAGTATTTCACCCGGATGAAAAGCTTCCGCTATTGATTTTGAATAGAAGAAAGGTTCTTCTTTTATTTTGATGAGGCTTTTATTTTTATGGAGCTTTTTATCTTAACGCTTCCACCTCTTCCGGTGTCAAAGGAATCTTTTTACCTAATCGGCGGGCGCCGGTTTCTGTAATCAGATAATCTTCCTCATTGCGGATACCACCGAAGTCCTTATAAGTTTCCACTACATCATAATTGATGAAATCGGTAAATTTCTTTTCTCCTTTCCACATGTCAATCAGTTCCGGGATAAAATAAATACCCGGTTCTACCGTGTGTACAAATCCCGGTTCCAACGGAATGGCGAGACGTTGCGATTTGCGACCGAACTGTGTACTCTTCGGTTGGCCGTTATATCCTACCCATATCTCTCCCAGATTTTCCATATCGTGTACATCCAATCCCATCATGTGACCTAATCCGTGAGGATAGAATAACGCATGAGCACCTTCGCGGACCGCATCTTCCGTATTTCCTTTCATCAATCCGAGTGCCTTCATACTGTCTACCATGACACGGGCAGACAGTTCGTATACCTCCATATAAGGAATACCCGGACGGAGGGCTTTTACAGATTCCAGATGCATCGCATTCTGAATCTCGTATACTTCGCGCTGGCGGGCTGTAAACTTTTTGTCGGCAGGAATGGTAGACGACATATCGCCTGCATAGCCTGATTCTACTTCTGCGCCTGCATCAATTAGGAATAAATCACCCGGTTTTACTTTATTTCCATGATAGTGGTTGTGTAAAGTCTGTCCGTTGATAGTGGCAATGGTGGCAAAAGAAAGCTGGCAGTTGTTAGATTCGGCCACCCGGTTCATTTCCGCTACCACTTCGTATTCATACATGCCCGGACGGAGCACTTTCATGGCGGTGATGTGCATATCGGCAGTTACATCGCAAGCCTTCTCTATTTCTACAATTTCTTCGGCAGATTTGTAATTACGTTGGGCGATAACGGCACGGATGAATGGAACAGAACCTTCCTGACGTGTAGGGGGAATACCCAACCAATCCATCAGTTTCAATTTATGCTCGGGACGGTAAGGCGGCAGATAATGAACCGCTTTCCCTTTCTGGACGCACTTGTGGAGATAGCTTGTAATTTCTGCGGACGGCATCAGATTTTTTACGCCCACACGTTCACATTTTTCGTGTAATGTAGGTTGTGATCCCATCCATACGATTGCGTCGATAGACAGTTCATCTCCAAAAATGATTTCTTTGTCTTCATCAATATCGATAATAGCCGAAAGGCCGGCGCATGAAAGTCCGAAATAATAAAGGAAAGTAGAATCCTGACGATAACGGAAGGTGTTATCCTCGTAGTTCAGTCCGCACTCGTCATTTCCGAGAAATAACAATACCCCGGAGCCTAAATTCTTTTTTAGCAGGGCTCTTCGCTGCATATACGTTTCTTTGGCAAACATATTGTCCTAATTTTTAAGTTCGTGCAACAAAGATAACGAATTTTGTGTTATAGGATTAAAAATTATCTCCCTAATCTGTGTAATCTCTCGTTAAAAAGTTACTTTTGTAGCGAGAAATAGTAGAAAGCAAAAACGAATATGGCACAAGGTTCCCGTCAAATACAATCTCAGGCGCAACAGCAGGTACAAACGCTCTCGCCCCAGCAGATTCTGGTCGTGAAACTGTTGGAGCTTCCCGCAGTAGAGCTGGAAGACCGTATCCATGCTGAACTGCTTGAAAATCCGGCACTTGAAGAAGGTAAAGAAGAAAACGCTGCGGATGAGTATGCTGATTCCGACACTACGGAAGATGGCATGGATAGTGATGCCAACGATTATGATTCTTTGAGTGATTATCTGACTGAAGACGATATTCCCGATTATAAATTACAAGAAAACAACCGTTCGAAAGACGAACAGGCGGAGGATATTCCGTTCTCCGATTCCACCTCTTTTTATGAAATCCTGAAAGAACAGCTGCGTGAACGCAACCTGACTGAACATCAGCGTGACTTGGTGGAATATCTGATCGGTTCATTGGACGATGACGGACTGCTCCGTAAGTCATTGGAGAGCATCTGTGATGAACTGGTGATTTATGCCGGCATCGAATCGACAGAAGAAGAACTGGAAGAAGCACTCTGTATCTTGCAGGATTTTGATCCCGCTGGTATCGGTGCCCGTAGCCTTCAGGAATGTCTGTTGATACAGATTTGCCGGAAGAAGGATGAAGAGAAGAAGCCCAATCCGATACTGGAGTTGGAAGAACGTATCATTAGAGAGTGCTATGAAGAATTCACCCGTAAACACTGGGAGAAGATTATAAAGAAACTGGACATTGATGAAGAGACTTTCCAGGAAGCTCTTAATGAGATAACCAAGCTGAATCCTCGTCCGGGTGCTTCTTTGGGAGAAGCGATCGGCAGGAATCTCCAACAGATAGTTCCCGACTTTATCGTGGAAACGTATGATGATGGAACCATCAATATAAGCCTCAATAACCGTAATGTCCCCGAACTCCGTATGAGTCGCGACTTTACGGAAATGGTGGAAGAGCATACCAAAAACAGGGCTAATCAATCAAAAGAATCCAAAGAAGCGATGATGTTCCTGAAGCAGAAAATGGATGCGGCACAAGGATTTATCGATGCTGTGCGGCAGCGTCAGAATACCCTGATGACTACCATGCAGGCTATCATTGATTTACAACGTCCTTTCTTCTTGGAAGGAGACGAATCTCTGTTGAAACCGATGATTTTGAAAGATGTGGCTGAACGTACCGGACTGGACATTTCAACGATCTCCCGCGTGAGCAACAGTAAATATGTGCAGACAAATTACGGTATTTATCCGCTCAAATTCTTTTTCAGTGATGGGTATACCACGGAGGACGGTGAAGAAATGTCTGTCCGTGAGATACGCAAGATTCTGAAAGAGTGTATTGATGGGGAGGACAAGAAGAAACCGCTGACAGATGATGAATTGGCGGACATCTTGAAAGAGAAAGGTTATCCCATTGCTCGTAGAACGGTAGCCAAATACCGTCAGCAGTTGAATATTCCGGTTGCGCGACTTCGAAAATGAGAACGAATATAAAGTATTAAGTATAAAAAGTATTAAGTATTAGTGCTGATGGACAGAGAGAGAGAACATATCATAGCGGATAAGACAATGTTGCAGGTGGCGAGAGCTACTTCGATGGTCTTTACTCCATTTTCTATTCCGTTTTTATCGTTTCTGGTGTTATTCCTGTTTTCTTATCTTCGTATCATGCCGATACAATATAAGTTGATCGTGTTGGGAATTGTTTACTGCTTTACCATACTGACACCTACCATTACCATTTTCCTGTTTCGTAAAATCAATGGCTTTGCCCGTCAGGAGTTGAGTGAGCGCAAGAAACGTTATGTACCGATTCTGCTGACTATCATCTCGTATGTGTTCTGCCTGTTGATGATGCGCCGGCTGAATATACCTTGGTATATGACAGGTATCATCCTCGTTTCTTTGGTAGTATCTATTATCTGCATTGCAGTGAATTTGAAATGGAAATTGAGTGAACACATGGCAGGAATAGGCGGAGTGATCGGCGGACTGGTTTCTTTCAGTGCTTTGTTCGGTTACAATCCGGTCGGATGGTTATGCCTGTTTATATTGATTGCCGGTATATTAGGTTCTGCACGAATTGTATTGGGACATCACACGTTGGGTGAGGTGCTTTCCGGTTTTGCGGTTGGTTTGATATGTGCCCTTTTGGTACTTCATCCGGTGAGCAACATCTTATTTCGAGTATTTTTATTTTAAAACAGTATAAATCCTAAAAACTAATTATTATGAACTTTCCACAGAATTTGAAGTACACGAACGAACACGAATGGATTCGCGTTGAAGGAGACATTGCATACGTAGGTATCACTGATTATGCTCAAGAACAATTGGGTGATATCGTGTTCGTAGACATACCGACTGTTGGTGAAACGTTGGAAGCCGGTGAGACATTCGGAACCATCGAAGTAGTGAAAACAATTTCCGATCTTTTCCTGCCTGTAGCAGGTGAAGTGATGGAACAAAATGAAGCATTGGAAGAAAATCCGGAACTGGTTAATAAAGATCCGTATGGCGAAGGTTGGTTGATTAAAGTGAAACCGACAGACCTGAAAGCCGTTGAGGACCTGCTGGATGCCGAAGCGTATAAAGCTGTGGTAAACGGATAATTCTTACCTCACTTTAAATTGTAAATAGTAAATCGTAAAATAGTAAATCAAAATGACTCCAATTGTAAGTATTATCATGGGTAGCACGTCTGACCTTCCTGTTATGGAGAAGGCTGCGCAACTGCTGAATGATATGCATGTACCGTTCGAAATGAACGCGCTTTCTGCTCACCGCACACCTGAAGCTGTGGAAGAGTTTGCAAAGAATGCCCGCAACCGTGGCATTAAAGTTATTATCGCCGCTGCCGGAATGGCTGCCGCCCTTCCCGGTGTAATTGCAGCCAATACTACACTGCCGGTGATCGGAGTACCCGTAAAAGGTTCCGTGCTCGATGGTGTAGACGCACTTTATTCTATCATCCAGATGCCTCCGGGCATTCCTGTGGCAACGGTTGCTATAAACGGAGCGATGAATGCCGCTATCCTTGCCATTCAGATGTTGGCATTGAGTGACGAGAAATTGGCAGAAGCTTTTGCTGCTTACAAAGAAGGACTGAAAAAGAAAATCGTAAAAGCAAACGAAGAACTGAAAGAAGTTAAGTTTGAATATAAAACAAACTAATGTGATTTACGATTTGACAATTTACGATTGACGATTGAAATATCTTCGTAAATCGTATGTTGTCTTTGCACGTTGTCTTTGCATATTGCGCAGAAAGTGTTTTCAGTCATCAAATCATAAATCGTAAATCATAAATCATAAATCAAAATGGTTGATCTATTCAATTATTTTCGAAGAGAAACCACAGAAGTAAATATTGGGGCTGTGCCGTTGGGCGGCCCCAATTCTATTCGTGTCCAGTCGATGACCAATACGTCTACGCAGGACACGCAGGCTTGTGTGGAACAGGCGAAACGTATTGTTGACGCAGGTGGCGAGTATGTCCGCCTCACAACGCAGGGTATCAAGGAAGCGGAGAATCTGATGAATATCAATATCGGACTGCGTAGTCAGGGATATATGGTTCCATTGGTTGCCGATGTGCATTTCAATCCGAAAGTGGCGGATGTAGCTGCTCAATATGCGGAAAAGGTGCGCATCAATCCGGGAAACTATGTAGATGCTGCACGTACTTTTAAGAAACTGGAATATACAGACGAGGAGTATGCGCAGGAAATACAGAAAATCCATGACCGGTTTGTCCCGTTCCTGAATATCTGTAAGGAGAATCATACAGCGATCCGGATCGGTGTGAATCATGGCTCTTTGTCCGACCGCATCATGTCACGCTATGGTGATACTCCCGAAGGAATGGTGGAATCCTGTATGGAATTCCTTCGTATCTGTGTAGCGGAGAACTTCACAGATGTGGTGATTTCCATCAAAGCCTCCAATACCGTGGTAATGGTGAAAACCGTTCGTCTGTTGGTGGACGTCATGGAAAAAGAGGGGATGAATTTCCCGCTACACCTCGGAGTGACAGAAGCCGGAGACGGAGAGGACGGACGTATCAAGTCGGCTCTCGGCATCGGCGCATTGTTGAGCGACGGGTTGGGCGATACCATCCGCGTATCTTTGAGTGAAGCACCCGAAGCTGAAATTCCGGTAGCCCGTAAATTGGTGGATTATGTTCTGTTGAGGCAGGAGCATCCTTATATTCCGGGATTGGAGGCGCCTGAATTTAACTATCTGTCTCCTGAACGCCGGAAGACAAAAGCGGTCCGTAATATCGGAGGCGAACATGTGCCCGTAGTCATTGCCGACCGCATGGACGGAAAGACAGAAGTAAATCCGCAATTCACTCCGGACTATATTTATGCCGGAAGAGCCTTGCCCGAACAACGGGAAGAAGGCGTGGAATATATTCTTGATGCGGACGTATGGCAAGGAGAGGCCGGAACCTGGCCTGCTTTCAATCATGCGCAACTACCATTGATGGGTGAATGTGATGCAGCGCTTAAATTCCTGTTTATACCCTATATGGCCCAAACAGATGAAGTGATAGCCTGTTTGAAGTACCATCCGGAAGTGGTAATCATCTCTCAAAGCAACCATCCGAACCGTTTGGGTGAGCACCGTGCATTGGTGCATCAGCTAATGACGGAAGGTTTGCAGAATCCGGTTGTCTTCTTCCAGCATTATGCGGAAGATGATGCGGAGAATTTGCAGATAAAATCCGCAGCCGATATGGGAGCCTTGATCTTTGACGGTCTTTGCGATGGTATCTTCCTGTTCAATCAGGGCAGTTTGAGC
Source organism: Bacteroides sp. 1_1_30 (assembly GCF_020982715.1). Lineage (NCBI taxonomy): Bacteria > Pseudomonadati > Bacteroidota > Bacteroidia > Bacteroidales > Bacteroidaceae > Bacteroides > Bacteroides sp. 1_1_30. The sequence goes on along the minus strand of NZ_JAJKHN010000023.1, from coordinate 57,121 downwards.
CATGCCGTTGTCGACGCCACTGCTTTCGGAATCTTGCAGGCCGGACGTACCCGTACCTCTAAGACAGAATACATATCCTGTCCCGGTTGCGGCCGTACGCTTTACGACTTGGAAAAAACAATTGCCCGTATCAAGGCAGCCACTTCACATTTGAAAGGCTTGAAGATCGGCATTATGGGCTGTATCGTGAATGGTCCCGGTGAGATGGCGGATGCTGACTACGGTTATGTAGGAGCAGGACGAGGCAAAATCAGTCTTTATAAAGGCAAGGTGTGTGTAGAAAAGAATATTCCTGAAGAAGAGGCGGTAGAACGACTCCTGGAGTTTATCCGAACAGATCGGGAAGAAAACCAACAATGATAATTGGGCACGGAATACAGGTGATGGGAGACTGATCTCATAGAAAACCTGTCATCCGTGCCTAACTATGTACTACATATCTTCCAATGACAAACACATTGTTTCAATAGTATAACGAGGCAATAGCTTTTTCTTCAAATGTTCAACTTTCTGTTCCAGCAACTCTGGCTTAAAGTTTTTACGTTGGCGTTTTACTTCAGCAACTACTGCTTTGTTTTTTTCAAGACCGAGTGCAACAATATCTATTTCGTTTTGGTTCCCTTTGTTTTCCCACCATGACCCGATGGCACGGAATTGATAACTTTCTGCGAATTTCTGTTTGAAGTAAAGTTCTAATATCTTTCCGCTGTAGGTTGGATAATCAGCTTTTATGATATTACGCAGCCCTACAAAGTTTTTAATTTCTATCAATGAACGGTTACGATCGAAGTAATTGAACCAAAACCTAATAAAATTATCACATATTTCATATCGGACAGTTGTTGAGCTCTCTTTAGCTAAAATGGGACGTTGGCGTATGATAATATTATAATCGTCTATCAGACGTTTCAGGTAGCCACCTGCGCTTTTTTCTCCTAGTGCTGCCTCAATTTCTGCTTGTGTATTTCTGCCTCCGGCAATTGCACTTAAAATAGAAAAGTAGGTTCCGTAATTTTTTCCAAATTCTTCTATCAACAAATTTTTTCCTTCTTCGGTAAAGGGAGAATTATCGCGAGCCATAAAATGGATCATGCTTTCCACGTGAAGCGTATGGTTGTCGCAAAAAAGTTCCACGTATTTAGGCACCCCGCCAGTAAAAGTATAAAGTGCTAAAAGATCATCATTCGAATGTGTCGGGGCATATTCATGCATGATTTCTTTTAGAACAGAGAGACTAAAGGCTGACAACTTGATTATGTTATCAGCTCTTCCGAAGAGTGGTTCTTTGTTGTCTTGGAAAATTTTTTGCATGGGAGAATAGATGGAACCACTGACAATCAAATTCATGTGTGAGGACTTCCGATATTGGTCCCAAATATTTTGCATATCGCTGAATATGGATTCATTAATAGTATAGAATTCCTGAAATTCATCAATAACCAGGTTGAAAGTCCGTTGTGTCGAAAGCTGCATTAGGTATTGGAATAAGTTTCGGAAACTTCGGATTTCTGTCGGAACAAAGATTTGTAGGGCTTGTGCGATAAGTGGGATGAATTCTTCGCACAAGGTTGCTTCATTTTTGCGCCCTATAAATAAGTAGACAGTGGGAGTCTTTTCAACGGCTTTCATGATGAGGCTTGTCTTCCCAATTCTACGGCGACCGGTAACGACTGTCATTCTTGAACTTTCCTCAAATGCCAATTGCTGAATTCGTTTTAGCTCTTTTAGTTCTTCTTCTCTATTATAAAACCTCATAGTCAGTGAATTATATTAGTAACTGTGGTTACTGTAACCACGGTTACAAAGATATTTATTCTTAAGGGAACGGCAAACTTTTTCTTTCTTTTTATAAATTCTTTACCCTTCCCAATTAAAAATTTTATGATCGTTTCTATTGATTTATACCAATTTTATTGTCAAACTGTCAGGGTGATATTCAAATATATGAATATCAATGCTATATCACCTGACAATAGATGCTGATAATAGGCTGACAATAAAATATATCTACTTTTATTGTCAGCCTTATTTTTATCTCTTATGATCCTTTTATGACTTGATAAATAATAGCTTTAGAAGCATGTTCTGAAGTAACGTCGCATTTTAATAACAGCCTCCCAAAGTGATATCTACCTATATAGTTCCATTAACGTGCCTATGTAGTTGCCCTAGAGTGCCAGTATAGTTCTACTGAAGTACCGCTATCTTTACTTTGTCACGGCCGTGGTGACTTCTTCCCACAGCCGTGGCGAGTTCCTACCACGGCCGTGGAAAGATCTCGTCACGGCCGTGGAGAGTTAACAATACTGATGCTTTAATGGAACAATACCTACTTGTTAAGTGAAAGATACCGGCTATATGACATTCATTTAATAGGGGGATTCATTTTAAAAAGCTGCTTTCTATGTGGATGGTATGGTTACTGCAGGCGATGATGTCCTTCAGGTGCTTATAAAATGGAACAGGCTGACAATAAAAGTTCTGATTTTTTATTGTCAGCCTATTGTCATGGCTTATTGTCAGCATGTAAACCGGTGATAATCATTATACTATCGGGAAAAAATTTTGGTTGACAATAAGAATCATCAAATTTATATGCAATCTTCTTCTGTCCTGTCAAAGTTCGTCCCGTAAAGGATAAGTAGCAGTTGACAACTAAAAAAAAATAGTAGCTACAGTTGGAAAGAAAAAGAAGTCTTGCTTAATATATTAAGCATGTTTTTGCTATATTTGTGCAATATAAAGAGCATATTTTATGGAAAAACGAATAATAAAGGCAATTATAGCCGAGCGTCAGCAAGAAATTAGTAAGATTCAGCTGGTTGAAAGACCGATATCATTACTTGGGATGAAGAAAGGACAATTTCAGGGAATGAGTTGGATATAGAAGTCGTGCCGGTTTGGAAATGGCTGTTGCGATATTGCTGACATTGAAAGGTGCTAAAACCGATTTATGCAACTTTGTTGCATAAATCATTTGTTACCTTTGCATCAACTAAATGATGAATGTTATGGGACATTGTAGTTGTGGCGCTCACTCATGCGCAACAGAAAAAAGGGTTGATGCAAAGGTTTCGGTATTCCATGAATATGGGAAGGTGATATTCTCTCTCCTGCTGCTGGTAGGTGGAATAATAATGAATGCTCTCGATTTAGCATTCTTCCGTGAAGGATATGTTTCTTTGATATGGTATATCGTAGCCTATCTTCCGGTAGGAATTCCGGTGATGAAAGAAGCCTGGGAAAGCATCAGGGAAAAAGACTATTTCAGTGAGTTTACTCTAATGATTATTGCTACTCTGGGGGCTTTCTATATTGGCGAATATCCGGAAGGCGTAGCCGTGATGCTATTTTATACAGTAGGAGAACTGTTTCAGGGTAAAGCGGTAGATAAAGCCAAACGTAATATCGGAGCCTTATTGGACGTAAGACCCGAAAAAGCACTGGTACTTAGAGAGGGTAATCTTGTTACTGAAAGTCCTAAAAAGATAAAAGTCGGCGAAATCATAGAAATAAAGGCAGGTGAGCGAGTGCCACTCGATGGAACCATGCAGAATGAGGTTGCCGCTTTTAATACAGCTGCATTAACGGGCGAAAGCGCGCCTCGTAATATTCGGAAAGGGGAGGAAGTGCTTGCCGGAATGATTGTAACCGACAAGGTAATCCGACTTGAAGTGACGAGACCTTTTGACAAGAGCGCACTCGCCCGAATATTGGAACTTGTTCAGAATGCCGCCGAACGTAAAGCTCCGGCAGAATTGTTTATTCGCAAGTTTGCCCGTGTTTACACACCGATTGTTATCATACTGGCCGTATTAATTGTATTGTCTCCATTGGTCTATTCACTTATCAATCCTGCATTTGTATTCACATTTAATGATTGGTTATACAGAGCTTTGGTCTTTTTGGTGATTTCATGTCCATGCGCATTGGTGGTTAGTATTCCATTAGGCTATTTTGGTGGTATCGGAGCGGCATCCCGATTGGGTATTTTATTCAAGGGCGGTAATTATCTGGACGCTATCACCAAAATCAATACGGTGGTATTCGATAAAACAGGAACCCTGACAAAAGGAACCTTTGACGTGCAGGCTTGTAAAAGTGCAGGCGATATTTCGGAAGAAGAATTAGTGAAACTGATTGCTTCGGTAGAAAGTGATAGCACACATCCGATTGCCAAAGCTGTTGTGAATTATGCGAAAGAACGAAATATTGAACGTGTAACCGTTGCCGATACGAAAGAATATGCCGGCTTCGGATTGGAAGCAACGGTAGACGGAATACCGGTTCTGGTTGGTAATTGCCGGTTACTGTCCAAGTTTGATATATCCTTTCCGCAAGAATTGTTGAAGATAACAGATACCATTGTAGTCTGTGCTGTTGGAAACCGTTATGCCGGTTATCTGTTGTTGGCTGATGCCTTGAAAGAAGACGCAAAGGTAGCTATTGATCGCTTAAAAGCTTTAAATATTGAAAACATACAGATATTATCCGGTGATAAACAGAGTATTGTTACTAACTTTGCGGAGAAGCTCGGCATATCGAAAGCCTATGGCGACTTGCTGCCGGAAGGGAAAGTGAAACACCTGGAAAAATTGCGTCAGGATGAGGCAAACCGGATTGCATTTGTCGGCGATGGAATGAATGACGCACCGGTGCTTGCTTTGAGTCACGTCGGTATTGCTATGGGCGGATTGGGCAGTGATGCAGCCATTGAAACAGCCGATGTCGTGATACAGACAGATCAGCCGTCGAAAGTAGCCGAAGCTATCAAAGTTGGAAGGTTGACACGAAGAATCATTTGGCAGAATGTATCACTGGCATTTGGAGTGAAATTGCTTGTATTGATTTTGGGAGCCGGTGGAATCGCTACTCTTTGGGAAGCTGTTTTCGCAGATGTAGGCGTTGCGTTGCTTGCCATAATGAACGCCGTCAGAATACAGAAAATGATAAAGTAGGAGAAAGATGGAAGAAGATATTTATTTGGATAAGCTGGTCAGAAGAGACATTAAGCCAACTGCAATAAGGCTCTTGGTGATAAAAGAGATGATGCAGGCAGAGCGTGCAGTGTCATTGCTTGACCTCGAAACATTGCTCGACACAGTTGATAAATCGACCATATCCCGTACCATCGCTCTCTTCTTGTCTCATCACCTCATACATAGCATAGACGATGGAAGCGGTTCGTTGAAGTATGCCGTTTGCGACAACTCTTGCAATTGTGTGGTACAGGATTTACATTCGCATTTTTATTGTGAGAAATGTCATCGTACATTCTGCCTGGAAGGTACCCATATCCCGGTGATTGATTTGCCTGAAGGATTTACTTTGCATAGCATTAATTATGTCCTTAAAGGGATTTGTCAGGAATGTTCTTCCGTGGGAATGACATTGGCAATGAAATAAAAAAGGCCGAAACCCGGAACGATAAAAAGATCGTCAGGTTTCGGCTTTCTGCTTTCGCTAATATTGTTTGATTAGTCAATATTGGGATTCAATGCATGCCAGTCCTTGATGGCTGGGATGATTCCCATTTCAATCACTTCGTCACGAAGTTTACATAAGTGTTCGTAGCTCTTTTCTAATTCTTCTTGTTCGGCAGGAGTTCCGGCTATTTCTTTATAAGTAACGCCGTCTTTAGTAATTGAAGTTTCCATCGCCATCATGATATGGTCGAATTTGCCATTGGAAACATACGTTCCGGCAGGCCAGCGGAATGGCTGTCCGCCCATAGCAGCAGCAATCATTTCGATAGACAGATAAGCCGGGCTTTGGAAAGAAGAACGGCCGCGCAGGTCGATGATATGTTTTCCACCCTGGATGACACGTACTTTCAGTGCTTCCCATTCCGTCAACGGAAGGCGGGTAGTACCGATGAAATCGGTCAGGGGTTCTCCTTTTATTTTAGTGGTAGATGCAAATACAGCCATTTGTTCTCCATGACCGCCATACGTACGGCAATTCTGAATGTCGGAAGCGGGGATATGGAAGTATTTCACCAGTTCGTTTTGCAGGCGGGTGCTATCCAACGCAGCCAATGTAGAAACTTGTGAAGGTTTCAAACCTGCATACAATAAAGTAATCAGACCGGTGATGTCTGCAGGATTAAAGATGACAACGATATGTTTTACGTTCGGGCAATATTGGCGAACGTCTTTTCCGAATTGAGCGGCAATCTCTGCATTTCCTTTCAACAGATCTTCGCGGGTCATACCTGCCTTACGGGCTGCTCCACCGGAAGAAACAATATAAGAAGCTCCGGTCAGCGCTTCTTTGATGTCGGAAGTATAGGTAAGGTTGACACCTTCAAAACCGCAATGATACAGTTCTTCAGCTACTCCTTCCAAAGCTGGTGCGAATGGATCATAGAGACAAATATTCGGAGTGAGTTTCATCATCATGGCTGTTTGTGCCATGTTGGAGCCGATCATTCCGGCAGCTCCCACAATCGTAAGTTTCTCGTTGGTTAGAAATTCCATAATTTTATATGTTTAAAAAGGTGAATAATTTACTCTTTCTTTTTGTCGCTACAAAGTTAACATATTAGAACGCAAATTGTTCATTGCAAATAGTTTTGCCCGATAACGAAAAGTTATAGCTGACTGATTGAGGGATCTATTCAAAATAGATTATCTTTGTATCTTATATAATATAATAGATAAGAATATGAGCATCGAATTAGGAAAGTTCAACCAGCTTGAAGTCGTGAAGGAAGTCGATTTCGGCGTATATCTCGATGGTGGGGAAGAAGGTGAGATTTTGTTGCCTACCCGCTATGTGCCCGAGGATTGTAAGATAGGAGATTTTTTGAATGTGTTTCTTTACCTGGATATGGATGAGAGGCTGATTGCTACGACACTGACCCCGTTAGTGCAGGTCGGACAGTTTGCTTGTCTGGAAGTCTCCTGGGTAAATCAATACGGAGCTTTCCTGAACTGGGGATTGATGAAAGACCTGTTTGTGCCGTTCCGTGAGCAGAAGATGAAAATGCAGGTTGGACGGAAGTATGTGGTTCATGCACATGTGGATGAAGAGAGTTACCGTATTGTGGCTTCAGCAAAAGTGGAACGTTATCTGTCGAAAGAAAAGCCGGAATATGCTCCGGGAGCAGAGGTGAATATTCTTATCTGGCAGAAGACGGACTTAGGCTTTAAGGCAATTATAGATGATATGTATAGCGGTTTGTTGTATGAAAATGAAATATTCTGTCCGTTGGAGACAGGGATGGAAATGAAAGCTTTTGTGAAACAGGTGCGTGAAGATGGTAAGGTAGATTTGATTCTTCAGAAACCCGGTTTTGAAAAGATTGACGATTTTTCGAAAACGCTGTTAGACTATATCAAAGAGCACGGGGGACGAATCAACTTAAATGATAAAAGTCCAGCGGAAGATATCTACGACACGTTTGGTGTCAGCAAGAAAACCTTTAAGAAAGGAGTGGGCGACTTGTATAAGAAACGTCTGATAACCTTGCACGAGGATGGCATTGTTTTGGCGGATTCCTAAACAGAATAGGGATTTCCCTACATACGAATAGAGAGAATCATTGGGGTGGGGAGTTTCCTCACCCTATTTTTGTGGTATCAGATTAAAGATATAAATAATAAAAACGAGATAAGTTATGCGTAAGATTATAATAAGTTTCTGCATCCTGTTCGCTGCCCTTTCCTTACAAGCGCAGTCTGTTAACGGAATCCGTATCGACGGTGGGAACACTCCGATACTTGTTTACTTGGGAGGAAACCAAATCAGTTTGCCTACTACTACCTGCTTTATAGCCAATTTGAATCCCGGACATTATACTGTTGAAGTATATGCCACCCGCTTTACCCGTCCGGGAGAGCGAGTATGGAAAGGAGAAAAATTGTATAAAGACTATGTTTATTTCGATGGTAGGGGAGTGAAAGAGATATGGGTAGACGGACGTGATAACATGCATCCGGAAAGACCCGACCGCCCCGGACAGGGGGGACATCGTCCGGGACAAGGAGAACACCGCCCGGGATATGGTTACAACAGGGTCATGAACGATCAGCTCTTTCAAACGTTTTATAATGAGATGAAGAAGGAGCCTTTTAAAGATGATCGTATAAAGTTGCTTAATGCTGCATTGGCCGGTTCTGATTTTACATCTGCCCAATGTCTCCAACTGACCAAACTTTATACATTTGACGATGACCGGATGGAAATTATGAAGATAATGTATCCCCGCATTGTAGATAAAGAAGCTTTCTTTACAGTGATTAATACCCTGACATTTACTTCCAGCAAGGACAAGATGAATGATTTTGTGATAGGGTATGGTCGGCGTTGATACTATTAACTGTACGGTTATAGAGATATGTTACGCATGTTTATTGAGGAATATTATCGGAATAATAAATGATAGGAGATTGAATTATGAAACGAATACTGTTTTTACTCTTTGCGGTCGGCCTGACTGCCAATATGACCGTAATGGCTGGAATGAGCACCAGCAAGGTACGTAAGGAGACACGTTTTCTTACCGATAAGATGGCGTATGAATTGAGTTTGAGTACACAGCAATATAATGATGCGTATGAGATTAATTACGACTTTATTTATTCTGTCCGTAATATAATGGATTACGTAGCACGTGGTTACGAATGGGCATTGGATGATTATTATGAAGCTTTGGATATCCGTAACGACGATCTTCGCTGGGTATTGAGCGATGCACAGTATCGTCGGTTTCTCGGTGCCGAGTATTTCTATCGGCCGATTTATGTAACCGGAGGGAAATGGAGTTTCAGGGTGTACATCAATTACCCGAACCGTAGCTTGTTCTATTTTGGTGTGCCTTATCATTACCGTACTTATTGTGGAGCGCATTATCGTCCGCACTTTCACCATACAAGCTACTATCGGGGAAGATATACTAATTTCAACCATTACTCTGCACCGCACCGGGTGAGAGATCAGAGAGTATATCACTCTTATCGTCGTTCGGACTTCGGTTCTGTCCGGTTCCGTCCGAATACTTCCACTCGTCCGCATAATGCACCGACACGTCCGGGTAATTCTTCCCGTCCGGGTTCATCAACAACACGTCCCGGAACGTCTCGTCCAAGCACATCTACTCGTCCTGATACGTCTCGTCCCGGAACGACAACGCGACCTGGTACGTCGACTCGTCCCCGTCCGGAAACAAGTTCCGGTTCTTCAAGCTCTAATCGCAGACCGACAAGCGGAAGTTCGACAAGTAGCGGTTCCAACCGTGAAAGTGGAAAGACAAGTCGCAGCTCAAGGGAAAGTTCAAGTAGGCGAAACGATAGTAGTGGTTCCTATAATAGAAATAACAGTTCTGATAGAAACAATAGTTCTTCCAGTCGTGGTAGCTCCGGTCGTGGCAGTTCTAGTTCCAATCGTGGCAGTTCTAGCTCCAGTCGCAGTTCTTCCAGTCGCAGTAGTGAAAATACTACCAGCCGTAGCAGTAGTACTACCTCTAGCCGTAGTAGCGGTAGTTCGAGTTCTACTCGAAGCAGCGGTAGCTCTACCCGGAGCAATGTTTCCAGCGGACAAACAGAAAGACGCTCTTCTTCCGGAAGTACGAGAAGTAATAGCACTCAAAGCTCTTCCCGTTCTTCTGAAAGAAACAGCAGTTCAAGAAGATAACCTATTCCTTTATTATTTATATCAATCTCATTGCTCCTCAGCGGTAGGAGAACTAGACTCCGGTTTTTCACCGGCTAGACTATTCCGGGCGTCGCCCGTAACTTGGATGTCGGGGCGGATACTATCCGCCTCGATTTCACTTATTACTCCTTGCTGTGCAAGACGTTTTGCAATCAGCTTGTAGTAACCTTCCATATTCTCCTTTAATTGTCCGCCTTCTGCAAAAGAACTGCGGAAATGCTTGGGTTTCGGGATAATGGAAGCCAGAAAAATACTTTCTTCCGTGGTCAGTTGCGAAGGGCGTTTCTTGAAATAATAAGCAGATGCTTCCTGAATACCATAAACGAGCGGTCCCCATTCTACAATATTCAGATATACTTCGTACATACGTTCTTTGGAAGTTAGTCTTTCATTCTCTATCAGCCACACAATCAATGCTTCTTCCAGTTTACGCGCAAAGTTCTTGTTACGGTTCAGGAATACATTCTTTACCAGTTGCATGGTGATCGTACTTCCTCCGCGTGCAAAGCGTTTCACTTGCAGGTCGTAAATCAGTGCTTCCCGTAAGGCATCGGGCAGAAAACCGCGATGATAAAAGAATGCTCCATCTTCGCTTTGCATGACGGACATTCTTAGAATGGGGGAAATGCTGTCCAGGGGGGTAAAGTGTTTGCATGAAGGACCGATAGGGAAGGTTCGTACCGGCACTCCATTCTCATAAGCTGTGTAAATGAACTCGTCGGACATTTTGGAGAGTGAAGTAGCTCCATAGCTTATGATATGGAAATCTTTTTCTTTCAATTCAGATTCCAGTTTGAGACTATCCAGTTGCGCAAAATCAATGTCTAACAGAAAATGATAAGCCAGCTCACCACTTGTCTTTATACCTTCCAGGTTACTGAATAATCCTTTCGGCAGAGAACTGAACAGATCGTCTGCCGGAAACCAGGATTTGTTGACTGCTGCAGTGAAATGCCAGTTTCCCTTCTCCTTCTCGACCCGTAAATAAGGATGAAACTGGAGTTTGTTGAAGTCAACAATGGTGGTACTGTCCAATTCAAATGAGTGTCCGTTTATGTTCATCTCGTAACAGAGTTGTCCGCGATCGAGATGAATGATTTCAGGAGAGAGGGCTTTATGAAATACGTCCAGTCCGTTCACTCTTGCTTTTCCTTTGAGATAGACTTGTTTGGAAGACCCTATTTCTTTCGTCAGGCTATACGATAAAGTGTCAAAGGTTATCTTAGCACCATATCTACGTGTTAGATAAGGTATGGAAACTTTTAGAGAATCAGATGAATAAAGCGTTGCTTTTAATGAGTTGTAATGTTGGTGCAGTTCACCATTGGCTATCCAATGCTGTGCTAAACTGTCTTCTTGTATGGTGATGACGGATTGAAAATGATTTTCTTTAATGATAAAAGAAGGAAGAGTGAGAGATACAAAATTATTGTTTTTTCTTTCCGTGATACAGACATTGTTTAGTTGTCCGTTTTCGGGCATAAAACCATAACATAAATTTAATATTTTGTTGATTCTTTCTGCGTAATTTGTTTGGGGGGCCGTTTGTGGCGACGTTCGAGTGAGATATTCTAGTTTCTTTCTAAAAAGAAAATCGTAGTTGGCGACGGAATCCCGCTTTGTGAATGCAAGTGTAATTCCGTCTGCGGCTACATAACGTATTTTTATTTTTCTGCTTAGTAATTTCCAGAAGTTCAGTTTGACACGAGTGGATGTGAGTGTCAGTAATGTGTCTCGTTGTTCGGGTACAACAGAGAGACCTTCGAGGATAATTTCATTCAATCCATTCATTTCCAGATTATCGTAATGAATACGTAGCCCGTGAGTTTGCTCAATATGGGAGGTACGTTTGTCGACTATGCTTCTTAAGAGAGCGTTGCGACTTAAATAAATACTGATGAGACAGATGAGTAGAACTCCACTGGCTGACAGCAGAAGAATATGTTTCTTACTGTTCTTTTTCATCGTTTGATTTTGATAATTTATCGGATGCAAAGGTAGACAATATTCTGTTTCGTAGTATATAAACTGTTTTTTTAATTGGTTGTTCGATTCTAAGCGTACAACTGTTCATTTTCGTACACCACTCTGTTTTGCAATCTTACTGATTATTAGCTTGTTATCTTTTTGGCACGCTCGTTGCATATCTATAGTCGCAAGCGGACAACGAAGAAACATGAAAAAAGTTCAGAATGTTGCAACCGTTTGAAACACTTGATCCGTCTAATAAACAGAAGAACAAATAAACAGAATGTTGAACAAATAAAAAATATACAATTATGAAAACTACAGTATTATTCAGAATGATCGTTTTAGTTGCTATGGTATTTGCAGGTATCTCTAATGCAACAGTGAAGGCACAAAACAATAACTTCATTACTAATGAAGAAACAGTAGGTGATCTTGTAGTATCGAAGGTGATTTACAGATTAGATGGCTCTCTTTATCGCCACATGAAATATGATTTTACCTATGACGATCAAAAGAGAATGGCTACCAAAGAGGCTTTCAAATGGGATGCTTCCACTGACAAATGGCTGCCGTACTTCAAGATTGATTATACTTATTCTTCTAATGAAATCACTTTGGTATACGCACGTTGGAATGATTCTCACAGAGCTTACGATGCGGCTGTTGAAAAGAGCGTGTACGAATTGAACGACGCTAATATGCCGGTAGCTTATATGAACTATAAATGGAATGATAAATGGATTGAAGAATCTAGTGTGAACTGGGCTATGAACGTGGCTACTCCGGCAACGAATGAAGCAACTCTGTTGACTGCCAGCAGATAAAAATAAATTAGGAGTTGTGAAACTCCTTCTCTCTCTTAATTTAACTGCATTAAAAACGGTGGATTGCCCTATGAGGAAGTCCACCGTTCTGTTTATCTGATAAACAGCTTATATTGATTTGTATTACTTTCCGGTGTGCTTATTTAGTCGTCCCTTAAAAAGTACTCATCTGCGGGATATTGCAAGAAAACAGTGTCCCGCAGATTTTTTCAACAAGTAGCCAAAGAACCCTCATGGCTCTTTTGAAGTTGTACGCTGCTGCGGCTAAGAGCAGATTGACAACATCCCCGAACACACCTTTATAAAAGTTGCGTCCTAAACGAAAGTCTGATTTCAAATGCCCGATAGTCGGCTCTATTCCTGCACGCTTGCAGAATAGCTTATGTTTCTTCTTGCGTGTGTAATAACTGTCTTTCCTGTTTGGAACATCGGGTATCAGTATCCCGGTGCCGCCCACCTCTTTCTTTCCTCTGTACCCCCTGTCCCCGGCCAACTTCCTGATCTTCTTTCCGGTAATGCGTTCCACCTGCCTGAGGGATTCTTCAATGGTATGCCCGTCATATTCATTCCGGAAAGACTTGGCACCCAGTATGACACCGGTAATTGAGCGGACGATTGAAACCTTGTTGCCGAACTCGTATTTCTTATGTTCTTTCCCCTTGCTGATACACTGCACCTCCGGTTCATGCAGGGAATAGATTTTCCCGGGAGAATTGCGCTTCTGTGAAAGCACCCGCTCAAAGAGGTCGAGCAGGGAGTCGTAGCCGTGGTTTTCTTTCAGGTTGCGCCTCAGTTCCCTGACAAGCCTTCCCGCAATGGTGCGCAGCCGCTTGTCCGCTTTCAGGGCCTTGCCACGGTTCTTGGGGTGGTTACGGAAACGCTGGTCACGGTAGATCTTCTTGAGGACAAAGGTATAGCTCTGGCGCAAAGGAAGCCCTAAGGATTTTACGACAGACAACACTTTGCGGACTATCTTTTTATGCAACTTCGCATCCGTGGGATAAGTCACGTTCTTTTCCTGTACCGTGGAATCGATGAAGGCCGTGCAGTGATGGTCCGGGCCGTCGTCCTCCTGATTGACGCGGATACTTTCTGACAGAATCAGTTCCATGCCATTTTCTCCGACACGCTTACGGAAGTGTACCAGTTCGCTTGCATTGCAGGGATAGGAAGGCGTGAATTCCAACATACCGCAAAAGTACTGGTAATAAGCATTCTCGCTCCATTGTTCAACAACCGATTCATCGGACAGGTTACGCACGTGCTTAAGAATCAGAAGTCCGCACATCAGGCGGATGGGTTTGGCCGGACGACCGTTGACGGCACAGTATAGCGGGGAGAAAGCTTCTTCAAAACGGCGCCAGTCTATCTTATTGGCAAGCAGGTATAAGGGATGCCTGGGATTCAGCTGGTCTGTCAAAGAGCTGAACAAGGAGGGCTGAGGGGTGGTCTTGTTTATCATAATAATCTGCAAGTTTTCAACCATAAAGATACAAAAACTTGCAGATATATCAAAGCAATTTATATATTAATATGTTGATTATTAGGCGTAAAAGCACATTCTAAGGGGCGACTATTTAATGAGTGGCAAATATTCTCCATAACCTTCCTCTTTCATTTTCTCTTTCGGGATAAAACGAAGGGAGGCGCTATTGATGCAATAACGTAATCCGCCTTTCTCTTTCGGACCATCTGTGAATACATGTCCCAGATGCGCATCCCCGGTTTTACTGCGCACTTCCGTACGTATCATGCCATGCGAAGTATCTTTCTTCTCTGCGATGATATCTTTTTGAATCGGCTGGGAAAAGCTAGGCCACCCGCAACCCGAATCGAACTTGTCGGTAGAAACAAACAAAGGCTCTCCGGTGGTAATATCAACATAAATGCCTGGGCGATGCTCATTCCAGTATTCATTGTGGAAGGCCGGTTCGGTGGCATTCTTCTGGGTTACTGCATATTGTTCCGCCGACAGTTCCTTGCGGAGGGTTGAGTCATCCGGTTTTTGATACACTTTTGTTTTCGGTGCATTGGCTTTGCGTGCCATTTCAAATAAAGCAGGATTGATATGGCAGTATCCTCCCGGATTTTTATCCAGATAGTCCTGATGGTAAGTCTCTGCCGGATAGAAATTAGTCAATGGCTTTACTTCTATAGCGATAGGAGTCTTATATTGTGTAGACAATAGTTTAATAGCCTGGTTAATGACAGGAAGATCTTCTTTATTTATATAATAAATTCCGGTTCTATACTGTGTTCCCCGGTCATTACCCTGACGGTTGAGGCTGGTAGGATCAATTGTCTTGAAATACAGATCGAGCAGCAAATTTAAATCTACCGTTTTAGGATCATAAACCACCTTTACTGTTTCCGCAGCATTGGTTTTTCCTGAACAGACCTGTTCATAACTCGGGTTGGCAACATTACTGTTGGCATATCCTACTTGAGTACTTTCTACTCCTCGAATTTGTTTCAGGAAATGTTCTGTTCCCCAGAAGCATCCTCCTGCAAAATAGATTTCTGCTTGATTTTTCATTGGTTTAGCAACTCCTAAAAATGTATTACTAATCACTACGATCACTATGATGATAAAATACTTCATATCCGTTAGTTCTTTCTATAATAACGAATGAACCAACGGATATGTTTGAAGGAACTACTATACTAAACTCAAATATATTTCTTTTTATTCAATGATCTGTCCTTTGTAGAAATCCAGAATTTTAGTCCGGAACAGATAGTCGTATTTAGCTTGCAACTTATCCGAAAGAGCTTTCGTCAGATTAAGTTTGGCTTCATTATATTCTACAAAGGTAGCTTTGCCGTTATTGAATTTCTCACTCATTAGGCGGAAAGACTCCTCGTTGGCTTTCACTGCCACTTCACTGGAGTTGTACTTGCTTTCAGCAGCTAGAGCATTATACCAAGCCTGCTGAATCTCTTTGTAGAGTACTTTCTTTGCGTTATCCAATCTCAAAGATAAGTCTATTTGTTGTAAACGAGCGGTGCGTACTCGGTTTCGTGTAGAAAAACGATTAAAGATCGGAACGCTCAAATTGAATCCTATATACTTATTTAGGTTGTTCTTTATCTGACTGCCGAAGCTGTTTTCTGATCTTCCGCTCACCGTATAATAATTGCTACCCAAACCGGCGCTGAAAGAGAGTTGTGGATAGAATGCACTTTGAGCAATACGAATGCTATTAAGACTACCTTGTAAACGGTATTCTGCAGCCTTAATACTTGGTTTGTAAGCAAGAGCCTGTGTATATATATCATCCGGTGGGGTGAGAGATTCGAACTCTAGTTCTTCCTTAGGACTTTCGAGCACGAATCCTTCAGGCGTAGGTAATTCCAAAAGTTGGGTGAGGTCTAATAATGACAACTTGTACGTATTGTCTGATTGTACAGCAGTCATTTCGTCCTGTGCGACACGGGCTTGTGCTTCGGCCACTTCAGAAGGGGATGCTTTACCTACTCCGTGAAGTCCTTGGATACGCTTTAGCTGGTCTTTGCTTAAATTTACCTGATTATGAGCAACCTTACTTAATTCTTGGTTGAATAAAACCTGCAAATAAGCGGAAGTGACATTGATTGCAATGTCTTCTTTGGCTTTATTCAAATCTTCTATAGCGGCTTTTAAATCCAACTTGGCAAGTGAATATTGGTTGGATAACTGCAAACCGGTAAATATCGGTACATTGGTTCCCAAGCTGAAACTGGTATTGGCACTGTTAATGTCACTATACGAGTTGTCTATCGGAGAAGCAGTACGTCCCCAACTCCAGTTTTGGCTGGCGCTACCGCTCAAATTCGGAAGACGTGTCCATTTACTAGTGTTTACACTCACTTTATTGGCTTCAACACTGTTGGTCGATTGACGAATCTCTATATTATGCTCGATGGCATAGTCGATACATTGCCGCAATGTCCATGCTTGCGGGGAGTTGTTCTGTGCTTGGATAGAAGTGATTCCGATCCCGGCAAGCAGAAGGGCTGATATGGTTTTACGAATTATTTTCATTGAATTCAATTATTTATCTTTTTTCTCTGCACCCCGTATTTTGTCCTGTGCAGTTATTCCTTTCTTGATTTCTATCTTGATTCCATCACTCATGCCGGCAGTCACCTGCGTACGCTGGAACTTTTGTTCGGGCACTGAATCTGTCATGATGTACACAAATGTAGAGTCGCCATTAAACTCAATAGTGCTTTCGGGCACTGCCAATACTTGATTTGCCCTTTGCAACACGATTTCCGCATTAGCCGAATATCCGGAACGAATCTGAACGGAATCTGGAATGGTAATTGCAGCCTTGATTTCAAATTGGTTGGCACCATTGGTTTCTACCCCTTTCGGAGAGATATATTCCAGAATGGCGTTGAAAGTCAGATTCTGCAAAGCTCCGATTGTCAGTTTGATCGGCATCTGTTCGTGGATACGTCCCACTTCCGTTTCATCAATATTACCACGGAAAATCATGTCGTTCATATTGGCTACCGTAGCAATCGTGGTTCCATCATTGAACGTGTTACTCATAATCACAGAGTTACCGGCTTTTACAGGTACATCCAAAATCAACCCGTCAATGGTAGAACGAATCATCGTACTACTGAACGATGCACTGTTTTTAGTAATCCCTTCTTTTACGATTTCCAGATTATCTTTAGCCGTCTGTCTCTCTTCACGAGCCTGTTTCAAGGCTACTTCACTTTTCTCATATTCTTCCCGGCTAATCAGCTGATCTTCGTACAACTTCTTTACACGGGCAAAATCCGTTTCTGCCTGTGTTGCATTAATCTCTGCCAAGCGCACACGGCTTTCCGCAGAATTCAGTTGACCGAGTTCAGGGATTACTTTTACTTTGGCGATAACTTCCCCTTTCTTCACAGCTTGTCCGGCTTCTTTGTACACTTCGTCGATAATACCCGAAATCTGCGGTTTGATTAAAATTTCGTCTCTCGGTTCCACCTTTCCGGTAGCTACTGTAGTCTTTTGGAGATCAGTGACTTCCGGTTTTACTATTTCGTAAGTGATTACCTTGGGTTTAGACTTCTGATAAAGGAATACGAATGTTCCGACAAGAATGATAGCAATGACTACCAATAATGTGATTTTCAGATACTTTTTCATGACTTTATTTATATTTTTATTGTTTACGATTAATAATTGAAATCCCTCGCACTTCTTTATTCGTCGCGGATAGCTTCAATCGGTTTGATAGCCATAGCCCGATAAGCAGGTGCGAGACCTGCCAACATTCCCAGTGCGATCAGAAGAGCACAAGTGCCGATTGCCAGTCCGAAGGTAACCTGAAAACGGACGTCTCCTCCGTCGGCGTTTGCTCCCATCTCTACCAGTTGCAACACCATGACGGCAAAAGAGATTCCACACATTCCTGCAATAGTAGTAAGCACCATACTTTCCGATAGAATCTGTTGCAGAATATCTTTGGGGCGTGCGCCGATTGCCCGGCGGATACCAATTTCGGTGGTACGTTCTTTCACGGTTACCATCATAATATTAGATACGCCGATGGCACCTGCCAACAGAGTCCCCAATCCTACCATCCAAACCAGTATATTGATACCGGTAAACAGATTGTCTACCATCGAGAACATCGCTTCCGCATTCAGGTACATAAGTGCCTGTTTGTCGTTAGGCGCGATATAATGCGCAGCTTTAATAATCTGCTCCATTTCCGGTTGTACGTCGGACACTTTGATTCCATGCTTCACGGTGAAGCAGATGACGTCGATCCGTCCCCCTAAGTTATACGTTTGCTGCATCGTGGTGAAAGGCAGGGTGACAGCTTCCGAAGCCCGTCCCTGTATGTTCATATCCCCTTCGGAGGAAGACATGCCGATCACCTGATAATAAATTCCGTCCACACGTATGTATTTTCCACAAGGATCCTCTCCCGGTTTGAACAGGCTTTCATAGATACGTTTTCCGATAACGCACACTTTACGTGCTTCCTGTATATCCACTTCGTTGATAAACCTGCCGTAGGCCATTTCTTGTGATTCGATGTGGAGATAGTCCGGATATAATCCTTTCACGCTGCAATCGTATTTCTTATCTTCGTATACAGCTTTGGAACCCCAACGGGCAATGGAAGGAGTAATGACCTCCACATCTTTGACCTTCGAGCGGAGACGTTCGATGTCGATAGCTTCCAGATTCCACCACCTGCCTTTGCGGAAACCTTTGTAAGCTTCGCCCGTTTTCTGTGCGGCAAGGAAGCCGGAGTTGGTTGCGAATCCTTCAAAGTTCTTTTTCATCATGCCTTCCAGTCCTTGTCCGCCGCCGATCAGGGCGACGAGCATAAAGATTCCCCAGAAAACACCGAATGCAGTCAGCAGGCTTCTCGTTTTATTTCTTGTAATGGTAATGAGGATTTCCTCACAGGTATCCATGTCTATTCTCATAGTCTTAATCTGCTCTAAGTGCTTCGATTGGTCGGATGCTGACTGCTTTTCGGGCAGGGAATAATCCGGCTAACGTACCAGCTATTATTAATGTGAGTGTAGCCTGTATGGCGATTCTTATATCTACTGTCGGATTCAGGAAAACAGTTTCCGTCCACATTCCGGTATCCATTGTCTGATTGCCAAAGGCGTTATTCATCCATTCGGTCACTCCGATGCCCGCCACCATTCCTATATATCCGAATATCGTGGTAATGGTGACACTCTCTACGATAATCAGCCAGAGAATAGAAAGCGGCTTGGCACCCAGAGCTTTGCGGATACCGAATTCACGGGTACGTTCTTTTACGGTAATCAGCATAATGTTGGATACTCCTACAATCCCGCTTAACAGTGTGAAGATACCGATCACCCAGATAGCGATGCGTAGCATGTTCGAGCCTTGCTGCTGTTGCAAGTAGTTGGTAAACCGGTTCCAAATCCAGATAGCACTATGATCTGTCGGGTCAAAGCGATGATTAGCCCCCAGCACCTTGCGGTAATGAGCTTCAAATGCTTCATTCGCTTCTATCGTTTCCAGATTTTTGGTAGTCATGACAAGGTTATTCAACTTGTCTCCTTTGTTGTAAATCGTTTGCAGGGTGGTGAAGGGGATGTAAGCATCGCTGTCTCCGCTGTCTCCTTTATCATTATACAGCCCTACTACCTGATAAACCACATTACTGGCATTGACAAACTGCCCGATAGGCTCGGTATGCGTTTTATCGAAAAGAATCTCTGCTGTCTTTTTATGGAGCACAATTACTTTCCGGCGCTCTTTAATATCAATTTCATTGATGAAACGTCCTTTGAAGAGTTTCACCACTTCTACTTCCGTATGGTTGGGATATACGCCGGAAAGATTCAAACTGACGTATTCTTGTCCGAAACTTAAGTTAATACCTCCTTGCCACACAGTTGCCCCGGCTTTAATGACATGGTCCGGAAAATAATGGTCGGTAGCGTCCACGTCTTTATTATCCAATTGCACTCGTCTTCCTTCTTTCAGTCCATCGTATGATTTGCTGGTCCATCCCGGAAAAATCTTGATGGAGTTCATGGCACGTTCGGAAGCCGATTGCTCGAATGCATGGATCAATCCGTTTCCTGCGCCTAACAGGACGATCAGCATAAAGATACCCCATGCCACAGCAAATCCTGTGAGAAAAGTCCTTAGCTTGTTACGCTTGATGGTACTGTATATTTCTTGCCAAATATCAATCATTTTTTTAAGTATTAGGTGATAAGTAAGTATTAAGTATTAGGTATTAAGTATTAGGCTGCGCTGCGACCGCATGGAATTAATACTTATTTCATGAAACCGTCTTTGCCGAACGGAGAGGCATCGTGGTCGATATTATCTTCAATGCGTTCGATAACCCCGTCCTTGATGTGTATAATCTTGTCTGTTTGGTTGGCAACTCCGCTTTCGTGGGTGACAACTACAATCGTCATTCCCAGCTTATGAAGATCTTTCAGAATTTGCATCACTTCCACGGAAGTTTTACTGTCCAAAGCTCCTGTAGGCTCATCTGCCAGAATGATTTGCGGTTGGGTGATTAAAGCCCGTGCGATTGCCACACGTTGTTTCTGACCGCCACTCATTTCGTTGGGCATGTGATGTGCCCAGTCTTTTAAACCCAGACGGTCGAGATATTCCAAGGCAAGTGCATTTCGCTTCTTGCGGCTTATCCCTTGATAAAATAAAGGAAGTGCTACATTCTCTACGGCATCTTTAAAGGAAATCAGGTTAAATGACTGGAAGATAAATCCGATCATGCGATTCCGGTATTCGGCAGCTTTGGTTTCGCTTAAGTTCTTGATGAGTACGTTATTCAGATAATACTCTCCGGTGTCGTAGTTGTCGAGAATTCCCAATATATTGAGTAAAGTTGATTTCCCAGACCCGGATGCTCCCATGATGGAAACAAATTCTCCCTGTTCGATATTGAGATTGATACCTTTAAGTACATGGAGAGACGCTCCGTTGTTGTAGGTCTTGTTGACGTTTGTTAGTTGTATCACAATTTTCTTTATTTAGATTCTGTTTTCTAATAATTTTCTACTATTAGACGGCTGCAAGATACGAAAAGTTGCAAAGAGGTTGAACTTTTTTTGAAAAACATTTTGTAGACTCAATCTTCTTTACGTAATTTGTGTGCAGTAAACTTAATGATTAACTAACCCTTTTAAATAAAAGTATCATGAATTCAAACATGGAAAAGCCCTACGTAGTAGGTATTGACATAGGCGGAACGAATACCGTCTTTGGAATTGTAGACGCACGCGGAACTATTATTGCCAGCAGTTCAATCAAAACATCTGGTTATCCTACAGTAGAAGAATACGCTGATGAAGTGTGTAAAAGCCTGCTTCCATTGATTATTGCTAATGGTGGCGTTGATAAAATCAGAGGTATCGGTATCGGTGCTCCGAATGGTAACTATTACACGGGAACGATTGAATTTGCTCCAAACTTGCCTTGGAAAGGAATTCTTCCGTTGGCTGCCATGTTTGAAGAAAGACTGGGTATCCCCACTGCTTTGACAAACGATGCAAATGCTGCTGCTATCGGTGAAATGACTTATGGCGCTGCCCGTGGTATGAAAGACTTTATCATGATTACACTGGGTACCGGTGTGGGTAGTGGTATTGTTATCAACGGCCAGATGGTATATGGACATGACGGTTTTGCAGGCGAATTAGGACACGTGATCGCTCGTCGCGATGGTCGTCTTTGCGGTTGTGGACGTAAGGGATGTCTGGAAACTTACTGTTCGGCTACCGGTGTAGCTCGCACAGCTCGCGAATTCCTTGCCGCTCGTACGGATGCCAGCTTGCTTCGTAACATTCCTGCAGAAAACATTACTTCAAAAGATGTATATGACGCAGCTGTACAAGGAGATAAATTGGCACAGGAGATCTTCGAATTTACAGGTAATATCTTGGGTGAAGCTTTGGCGGATGCTATTGCATTCTCCAGCCCTGAAGCCATTGTATTGTTCGGTGGCTTGGCTAAGTCCGGTGACTATATCATGAAACCGATTCAGAAGGCCATTGATGATAATATCCTGAATATCTATAAAGGTAAGACGAAATTGCTCGTTTCCGAATTGAAGGATTCTGATGCTGCTGTACTGGGTGCCAGTGCATTGGCTTGGGAACTGAAAGATTTGAAAGAATAATATATCATTATTATAATAAAGGTGATGAAGCCTCGGGAGTCTATGACTTTCGGGGCTTTGTTTTATTATTCCTTTCCGCCATCTACAAGGCATCTACAGCCTATTCAGAAAAGGGTTTATTCTCACTAGTATGAGAAATAATACTCATACTAATGGGAATATATTCTCATAGGTATGAGTATTTTTTCTCACAGGTGTGAGTATAGTTGAGAAAATGTACTTCCCAGATAATAGCTTTGCGAGAATGGTAGCAATAAAAAAGGGAACTTCATTCATTATGAAGTTCCCTTTTTTATTTCGAATCGAAAAGTTCGGCTTAGCCGTTAGCTCTTTTTTCTTTGATTCTAGCTTTCTTACCAGTAAGAGCGCGCAGGTAGTACAATTTAGCGCGACGAACTTTACCTACCTTGTTCACTTCGATGCTATCGATAGCCGGTGATTCGATTGGGAAAATTCTTTCTACGCCTATAGTTCCTGACATTTTACGTACAGTAAAACGTTTTTTGTCTCCGTGACCGGCGATTTTGATAACAACACCACGGTACAGCTGTACACGTTCTTTGTTACCCTCGATAATACGATATGCTACTGTTACAGTGTCTCCTGCTTTGAAGCTCGGGTGCTGTTTTCCGGTAGCGAATGCTTCTTCTGCAATTTTAATTAAATCCATTGTTGTTATTATTAAATTGTTTCATCGTTACAACGCAACATACCAAGTATCTCTTCTCTTGACAGCGATTGCGCGAAAGCGGTGCAAAGTAACGAATTATTTGCCAGATAGCCAAATGTTTTTGTATATTTGTAGCATATCTAAAAATAGCGAACATGAAACAGACTTATGCAAAGTATCTGATGGTGGCAGCGTTGGCAGGAGGCTTCCTGTTTACTTCCTGCCGGACCGCACGCGAGACTACGGCTCAGTACGAAGTAACTAAAGTAGAGGGCAGCATGATAACGATTGATTCTGTTTGGGATACCCATCCCAACGCGAAAGCTGCCGAAATCTTAAAGCCTTATAAGGAAAAGGTGGATGCGATGATGTATGAAGTCATCGGCACCAGTGCGATGAAAATGGACAAAGGAGGTCCCGAAAGTTTACTTTCCAACCTTGTTGCAGGTGTTTTGCAGCAAGCGGCTGTTCAGGTGTTGGGGAAACCTGCTGATATGGGATTGGTAAATATGGGCGGCTTGCGTAATATCTTGCCCGAAGGAGATATTACGGTAGGCGATGTGTTTGAAATTCTTCCTTTTGAGAATTCTCTTTGCGTACTGACTATGAAAGGAACAGATTTGAGACGTCTTTTTGAAGCGATTGCATCTCTACACGGAGAAGGAGTGAGCGGTATCCGTCTTGAAATCACCAAAGATGGAAAGTTGCTGAACGCCTTTGTCGGTGAAAAACCACTAAAGGATGACCAGCTCTACACGGTGGCTACTATCGACTATCTGGCAGATGGAAACGGACGGATGGATGCTTTCCTGCAGGCGGAAAAGAGAGTATGCCCCGAAGACGCAACCTTACGCGGACTATTTCTTGATTATGTACGCAAACAGACTGCCGAAGGCAAAGCGATTACCTCTAAACTGGATGGACGTATTACCATAAAATAAAAAGGAGAATCTAAAAATATTGAATATGAAAAGATTTCAGATATTATTCCTGTTATGTCTTGCATTGAGCTTTACTTTCTCAATCTTTGCGCAGGATAAGGATACCAAAGAAGTGATTATTTTACAAACAAGCGATGTGCATAGTCGTATCGAACCTGTCAATCAGAAGGGGGACGAATACTATAATAAAGGTGGTTTTCTTCGCCGGGCTGCTTTTCTCGAACAGTTCCGCAAGGAGCATAAGAATGTGCTGCTTTTCGACTGCGGAGATATTTCTCAAGGGACACCTTATTATAATATGTTCCGCGGAGAAGTGGAAGTTAAACTAATGAATGAAATGGGTTATGACGCTATGACTATCGGTAACCATGAGTTTGATTTTGATGTGGATAATATGGAACGTATTTTCAAGATGGCTAATTTCCCGGTCGTTTGTGCCAACTATAATCTGGATGCTACGGTATTGAAAGATATAGTTAAACCCTACGTCGTTCTTGAGAAATATGGTTTGAGAATTGGTGTGTTTGGTCTTGGAACCCAACCGGAAGGGATGATTCAGGCTAATAAATGCGAAGGAGTCGTTTATGAAGATCCTGTCCGCGTATCCAACGAAATAGCTGCTTTGTTGAAAGACGAAGAAGGTTGTGATTTGGTAGTATGCCTGTCTCATCTGGGCATTCAAATGGATGAACATCTGGTTGCCGGAACACGCAATATCGACGTGATTCTGGGCGGGCACTCTCATACATTTATGAAAGGCCCCAAAACATACTTGAATATGGACGGAAAAGAGGTGCCTGTTATGCACACGGGAAAAAATGGTGTTCGTGTAGGCCGTCTCGATTTGACTTTGAAACATAAATGAAGATAATCCCCTCAATAGTAACGCTTTTATTCCTTATTGCGGCCGGCACGGTTTCAAGTCCGGCGCAGAATGCTACAACCGTTGAACCTCTGCTGGTGTATAAAGCCCTTCAGGACAAAGACTGCCGGCACTGGGTTGATTCGGTTATGGATAAGCTTTCCTTTAAAGAAAAGGTAGGGCAGTTGTTCATCTATACCATTGCCCCGGTAGATACCAAACGAAATCTGGAACTGTTGCGCGAAGTAATCGACACCTATAAAGTGGGCGGACTTCTCTTTTCCGGTGGGAAGATGCAAAATCAGGTTGAACTGACAAACCGGGCGCAACGGCAGGCAAAAGTCCCTTTGATGATTACCTTTGATGGAGAATGGGGACTGGCCATGCGTTTGCGTGGTATGCCTGTTTTTCCACGGAATATGGTATTGGGATGTATCCGTGACAACAAGCTGCTCTATGAATACGGGCGTGAAGTTGCTCGTCAATGCCGACAGATTGGAGTACAGGTCAACTTTGCTCCGGTGGCGGACGTGAATATAAATCCTGAAAATCCCGTAATCAATACCCGTTCTTTTGGAGAAGATCCGATACAGGTGGCTGATAAGGTTATCGCTTATGCTTCCGGTTTGGAAAGTGGAGGGGTGTTATCTGTGTGCAAACACTTTCCCGGACACGGGGATACCGATGTCGATTCGCATAAAGCGCTTCCGGTACTTCCTTTCACTCGCGAGCGTCTGGATAGTGTGGAGCTTTATCCTTTTAAAGAGGCCATCCGTGCCGGACTGGGCGGTATGATGGTGGGGCATCTGCAAGTTCCGGTGATTGAACCTATTGGCGGACTTCCGTCTTCCTTGTCCCGCAATGTCGTGTATGATTTGCTGACCGATGAACTGGCGTTCAAAGGGCTGATATTTACCGACGCGCTTGCCATGAAAGGTGTGGCAGGAAATGGAAATGTCAGTTTGCAGGCTTTGAAAGCAGGTAATGACATGGTACTGTCTCCCCGTAACCTGAAGGAAGAGATACCGGCCGTACTGGCAGCTGTTGAAAAAGGGGAACTAAGCCGTGAAGAGATTGAAAGCAAATGCCGCAAAGTCTTGACTTATAAATATGTGTTGGGACTTAAGAAGAAATCGTATGTACAATTATCCGGTCTGGAACAACGCATTAACAGTCCGCAGACACGTGACCTGGTTCGTCGGTTGAATTTAGCGGCAATAACCGTTTTGAATAACAAGAATCATATCCTTCCTCTACATACAGACAAGGAACAGAAGATTGCACTGCTCGAAGTGGGAAATCCTGGAAAAACTGATGTATTGGCCAAACAACTTTCCCGTTATACCTCTTTAGCTCGCTTTTGCCTTCGTGCCAATCAGACAGAAGAGGAAAATCAACGGTTGCGTGATTCTCTGTCTACCTATAAACGAATCATTGTAGCCGTTAGCGAACAGCGCTTGGCGTCTTATCAGCCTTTCTTTGCGAAGTTTGCTCCTCAAAGTCCGGCTATTTATCTGTTTTTCACTCCGGGGAAGATGATGTTGCAGATTCAGCGGGCCGTGTCTCATGCTTCGGCAGTCGTGTTGGGACATAGTTACAATGTAGACGTGCAGCGTCAGGTCGCAGATGTGTTATTTGCCAAGGCATCCGCAGACGGACAGTTGTCGGCAAGCTTGGGAGAACTGTTTCCAACGGGAGCAGGAGTGACCATTACCCCCAAGACGCCATTGCATTTCGTGCCGGAAGAATATGGGCTTTCTTCCACTCATCTGAAACGCATCGATTCTATCGCATTAGACGGTATTCGCCAAGGAGCTTATCCCGGTTGCCAGGTGGTAGTGTTGAAAAACGGCCATAGCATGTTCGACAAATCTTTCGGCACTTATGCGGGTAAAGGAAGTCCGCGTGTCGAATCTACCAGTATCTACGATTTGGCTTCCCTATCAAAGACGACGGGCACTTTGCTTGCCATCATGAAACTCTACGATAAGGGACGTTTCAATCTGACAGATAAGATTTCGGATCATTTACCGTTTTTGCAACGTACTGATAAGAAAGATATAACGATTCAGGAAATCCTGTATCATCAGTCCGGTTTACCTTCCTGGATTCCTTTCTACCAAGAAGCCATTGATAAAGATAGTTATGACGGAAGATTGTTCAGCGCACGCAAAGACGCGCATCATCCGTTACAGTTGGGAACGACTTCATGGGCGAATCCGAAGTTCAAATTCAAAAGTGAATACGTCTCTCCCGTCAAGACTGGTGATTACACTGTTCAAATCTGTGATAGCTTGTGGTTAAACCGTTCCTTCCGGAAGGTGATGGAAGAGAAAATAATGGAAGCTCCGTTAAAGCAGAAACGCTATGTATATAGTGATGTCGGATTTATTCTGTTGGGTATGTTGGTAGAACAACTGGCCGGTATGCCTATGGAAGCCTATCTGCAACGTGAGTTTTACGAACCGATGGGGTTGGAGCATACAGGCTACTTGCCTTTACGCCGTTTTGCCAAATCGGAAATTGTCCCTTCCAACAAAGACCGTTTCTTGCGTAAAGAGACTTTGCAGGGATTTGTGCATGATGAGGCTTCCGCTTTCTTTGGCGGATTGGCCGGGAATGCCGGACTTTTCTCTACTGCCCGTGATGTAGCCCGCGTTTATCAGATGTTGCTGAATGGAGGAGAAATAGACGGTCAACGCTATCTAAGCAAAGAAACCTGCCAGTTGTTTACTACGGAAACTTCAAAGATCAGCCGGCGTGGCTTGGGCTTTGACAAACCGGATGCTGATGATCCGAAGAAAGGAAATTGTGCTCCTGCCGCACCTGCCGGAGTGTACGGTCATACCGGCTTTACCGGTACATGTGCATGGGTAGATCCGGTCAATGAACTGGTTTATGTATTCCTTAGCAACCGGATTTATCCGGATGTGACAAATCGCAAACTGAACCAACTGCACATTCGTGAGCGAATACAGGGAGCTATTTATGATGCGATGAAGAAAAAATAAAAAAAGAAAGGTAAAAGGTGCCTATATTAAAAGCTACCTTTTACCTTTTTTATTATTAACGTAATATTCTGATAGTTGTCAGCCAGTCTTAGAAGGATACACCCAGGCGGAAGCCGAAGTTGCTCAATCCATCTACACTGTAATGCAGTACGTCAGCCTTGTTGGTACCATAGCTGTAGTACAAAGCAAAGTGCAACCCCGGTCCGTAAACCCATGGGAATACATTGATACCTACTTCAGGAGAAGCATAGAATCCCCAACTGTTTTCTCTTGCTTCCAGCATGCTGAAATTAGAGCGGATTTTAGCATATTCAGCACCTAATTTAGCACTGACGTATGGTTGAAAGGCTCCACCACGATTCCACTGGTAACGTGCAGCAGCACCGAAAGGCAATTGGAAAATGGTATGTTGCTGATCGGTAGTCACTTCACCGGCGCCCATCTGGAAGGTTTCGCGACCTACATATTCGTGGTTGCTGTGATAGTTGAGGAAAAGACCCAAACCGATGTTAGGAGTCACGAAATAACCACCTTCGAAGTTCATACCCCAACCGCTTGCTTTATCAGCAAAATTGTTACTTAGCGGAGCGTTGAACTGCCAGTCGATATTTGCATATCCATTGTCCGATAGCTGTGCCTTAGCCGGCATGGCGAAGGCGATGGCAATAGCCGCCAAGGCTACTACCTTGAAGTATATATTTTTTCTTGTTTTCATAACAGTTGTAGTTGTTTATTTGTTAGTAAGATAAGGTGACTGTGTAAATGACTGGTTGACAGCTTCTACTGCAAGAGTACGGTTGATAGCTTTGGAACCAGTTTCAAATCCGGTCAGATAACTTGTCCATACAACAGGCAGTTTTTTACTGTCTCCCTGTTCGGCTTTCAAGTTCACCATTTCTGTCAGGAAGGAGTTGGTGCTATAACTATAAGTTACTGCATACGGGTAGTACCATCCACCACCCCAGTTGCCACCCCAGTAGCCAGGACCCCAATATCCGGGATAACCCCACCACCATTCAGGTTGTGTGTAGCTGGTGAAATAATAAGTACTTGCGATGTAGCTCACTTGGATACCAAGATCTGCGCTTTCCTGGTCAGCTGCTGCTTCGTAACCTCTAGCTTCCATATTGTCTGTATAAGCTGCCAGAATTTGTTCTGCGCCTTCACCTTCGAGATATTCCGGTTCTTTACTATCACTGATGACCAGAATCTGTGGTGCCAGATAGAATGTAGGAACTTTGAAATCGGCTTTCTTGTCGTAGTTAGTGTATACCAGATAATTGTCATCCAGTTTACCCATGTCCGGGTCTTTTTCACATGAAGCGAGTGCAAAGACCGCCAATAAAATAGGAATTAATTTCTTCATATCTTTTATAATGTTTAGGTTATATAAAAATCACGCCCAGGTACCTTGGGCTTTTGATACAAACAACAAGAAAGGTGGAAAAAGGTTCGCGTGGAAATTTCTTTTGCCGGAAAATTAACATATTTCTTTGGCCCGGCGGAAAGAAAAACGGTGAGCGCTCTGCCCTATTATCAGGGAGTTTGCTCACCGTTTATTATTTACAGATATTTATTTGAAAAATCCGTTTATTAAAACAGAGGTTTTAGTAGATCCGGTATTTCTACCTTATCAAGTTCCAGTTCAGTTACCCGTTGTTTACCCAATTGAGTCAGATGGAAATACATCTGTCTCCGGTCTTCACTTCCGAGTGATCGGACGATTAGTCCTTTTTCTTCCAGTATCCGCAGCATTTTGGATGTGTGTGAGGGGCTTAGTTCGGTTTGTTTAGACAGGTTGGTAGCCGTCACTTTGTCCGAAGCCTCTTTAAGGGCACACAATATCATTGCTTCATTAAGCGTTATCTGGTACATTTTTTCAAATGCTGTTTCAAAGTTTCCCATTGCTTTGAATACATCACGCATTGCACATATTGTTTTCATACCTTATTTAAATATTTCATTTGTTCATTTTTTAAATAAATAGATTAACGTTTGCGTTATCCGCCCGTTCCATATACGTTGCTACGCCGCCAATGGTCACCTCGTCCAGGAGTTCTTCTTGTTTGACTCCCATCACGTCCATTGACATCTGGCAAGCAATAAATTCCACACCGTTTTCCAGCGCTTGCTGGCGCAGGGATTCCAGTGAATCAATCCCTTTTTTGTTCATGATATACCGCATCATTTTTCCGCCTATTCCGCCCATACTCATCTTAGAAAGTTTCAGTTTTTTGGAGCTGGAAGGCAGCATCATGCCAAACATTTTTCCGAAAATATCCTTTTCGGTTTCCGGTTTGTGCAACTTCTTGATGACGTTCAGTCCCCAGAATGTAAAGAAGATGGTGACTTTTTGTCCCGTAGCTGCTGCGCCGTTTGCTAGTACAAAAGTAGCCAAAGCTTTATCCAAATCATCACTAAACATGATAAAGGTTTTTCCTTTGCCCTCACATGAAGTAACAATATTGCACGCTTTTGGTTCTCCTTTTTCTATGACAACAACAGATTTTCCTCCGGAGCTGTCTTTCGAAATCAGTTGATTGCCCGTTGAACTGCACCATGCGGCAGCGTCACGCGGAAATCCCGGATCGGTTGAGGTGATTT
Organism: Bacteroides sp. 1_1_30; assembly: GCF_020982715.1. NCBI lineage: Bacteria > Pseudomonadati > Bacteroidota > Bacteroidia > Bacteroidales > Bacteroidaceae > Bacteroides > Bacteroides sp. 1_1_30. The sequence continues at coordinate 26,925 of NZ_JAJKHN010000023.1, read as the reverse complement.
CCACCCGTTCACCTGATGCCAGTGTATCCATTGTTTTCTTCATTTTCAAAATCGGGCCGGGACATTGTAACCCGCAAGCGTCTACCCGAACTGTTTTAGCGGGGGTTGCAAGGGCATCGGCGGTGACGGCAGCCGTGGCAGTAACCGTGGTATCCGAAACCTTAGCAACTGCAGGTTGCCCAACTTGGGGACTACCTCCTTGTTGTTCGGGTGATTCGTCTATTTCATTTCCATTTTCTTCGCGTATGATAATCGGAGCAGTGGCGGCTCGATAAGTCTTCAGTCCTCCCGAGAGATTACGCACCTTGTCAAATCCATGTTGAGTTAATATCCGGTAGGCAAGATACCCCCGTAGTCCGACAGCGCAGAAGGTATAAATCATTTTATCTTTCGGCAGTTCGGCCAGCCGGTCACGAAGCTCATCCAGCGGAATATTCACGGCACCTGGTAAGCTGCCTAAAGAATATTCGTCCGGGGTGCGGACATCCAGGAGGAACTTATTTTCCATTTCAATGTCCCGCAACTCTCTCCAATATACCGGATTGGTTTTGCCGGTAATGATGTCTTCCGCTACATATCCTGCCAGTGCTACCGGATCTTTGGCCGAAGAGAACGGAGGAGCATACGCTTGTTCCACTTTCATCAGGTCGTAGATCGTTCCCTCGTGTTTGATGACAAGCGCGAGTTCGTCAATCCGTTTGTCCACTCCATCGTAACCGACGATTTGCCCGCCGTACAATCTTCCCGTCTTTTTGTCGAAAGTGATTTTGATACTCATCGGCATGGCATCCGGATAGTAGCCGGCATGAGAGGCGGGATGGATGGTAGATGACATATAATCTATCTCTTCCTGGCGCAGGCGCTTGCCGGGTAAACCGGTTGAAGCAACGGTCATGTCGAAAACTTTTGCGATTGAAGTGCCGATAGAACCTTCGTAAGGTGTTTTTGCCCCGAGAACGTTGTCTGCAACGATGCGTCCCTGACGGTTGGCAGGTCCGGCAAGATAGTTGAGCCAGGGTTTTCCGGTGATCGGATGGCGGAACTCGATTGCGTCACCGATGGCATAAATCGATTCATCAGACGTTTGCAAGTAATCATTCACGGCAATACCTCCTGCAGGGCCGATAGTCAGTTCGGCAGCTCGTGCCAGACTGGTTTCCGGGCGTACTCCGATTGACAGGATAACGATATCGGCAGAAATGGACTGACCATTTTTGAACGTTACTTTCAACCCTTTTCCCTCCCGGCTAAAAGAGGCGACAGCTTGTTCCAGATAAAGATTGACTCCTTTATCCATCAAGTGCTGGTGGACGAGCGATGCCATCGAGAAGTCAATAGGAGCCATCACTTGATTGCCCATTTCCACAATCGACACTTTCGCTCCCTGTGTATGTAAGTTTTCCGCCATTTCCAGACCGATAAATCCGGCTCCTACGATAACGGCTTTTCGCGGAGCGTGGCTCTTGATATATTCTTTGATCCGATCCGTGTCGGTGACATTCCTTAACGTGAAGATTCCGCTAAGGTCGATTCCTGGAAGAGGAGGACGCACCGGGGAAGCTCCGGTGGAGATGACTAATTTATCGTAGCTCTCCTCATAAGTGTCTTCACTGCTTTGCCGGATGGTCACTGTCTTTCTTTTCCGGTCAATGAAAATCGCTTCGTTTTCTGTACGTACATCTACACGGAAGCGTGTAGAGAAGGCTTCGGGCGTTTGCACGAACAATTTATCCCGTTCCTCTATCACTCCTCCTATATAATAAGGAAGCCCGCAATTGGCGTATGATATATACTTTCCTTTTTCCAAAAGGATAATTTCTGCTGTTTCATCTACTCGTCTGATTCGGGCAGCAGTGGTGGCTCCTCCTGCAACTCCCCCAATAATAATTATTTTCATCTGTTTATAGTGTAAATAGTTTCCTATGGAAATAACAAACAGGATCGAAGAAATGTTCATGGATTCAGATAAAAAAACTATATTTGCGCACCCTGTTTTTCATTCTTCTATTTAATGTAGACAAATTGTATGAATAAAATTCTTATTATTGACGATGAAGTCCAGATTCGCAGCCTTTTAGCTCGTATGCTGGAACTTGAGGGCTATGAAGTGTGTCAGGCAGGTGATTGCAAAGCTGCCATCAAACAACTGGAAATTCAATCGCCCGACGTAGCTTTATGCGATGTTTTTCTTCCTGATGGAAACGGAGTGGATCTAGTTTTGAATATCAAAAAAATAGCTCCCAATGTAGAAGTGATTCTTCTTACTGCTCACGGCAATATTCCCGACGGGGTGCAGGCTATCAAAAACGGTGCGTTTGATTATATAACGAAAGGAGACGATAATAACAAGATTATCCCTCTCATTAGTCGTGCCGTAGAGAAAGCAAAAATGAATGTCCGTCTCGAAAAACTGGAAAAGAAGGTCGGGCAAATGTACTCGTTCGATTCTATCCTGGGGGAGTCAAAAGTGCTGAAAGAGTCGGTGTCTTTGGCGCAGAAGGTGTCTGTGACAGATGTTCCCGTATTGCTGACGGGAGAAACCGGAACAGGAAAGGAGGTCTTTGCGCAGGCTATACATTATAACAGCAAGCGGAGCAAACAGAATTTTGTGGCGGTCAACTGTTCGTCTTTCAGCAAAGAACTGCTCGAAAGCGAGATGTTCGGACATAAGGCAGGTTCGTTTACCGGTGCGTTGAAAGATAAGAAAGGGCTTTTTGAAGAGGCCAATAACGGAACGATCTTTCTGGATGAAATCGGAGAGATGGCTTTCGAATTGCAGGCAAAGTTACTGCGTATCCTTGAAACAGGAGAATATATAAAGATCGGTGATACCAAGCCGACAAGAGTCAATGTGCGTATCATTGCTGCTACCAACCGGAATTTGCAGGAGGAGATCAAAGCCGGGCATTTCCGTGAAGACTTGTTTTATCGTCTTTCGGTTTTTCAGGTGCATCTTCCTTCGCTTCGTGAACGTACCGGTGATATCAGAATTCTTGCAACTGCTTTTGCCAAAAGTTTCTCCGAAAAACTTTCGTATGCCATCAATGAGATGACTCCTGCTTTTTTGGAAGCGCTGGAACAACAGCCGTGGAAAGGGAATATCCGTGAGTTGAGAAATGTGATTGAGCGTAGCCTGATTGTTTGCGAAGGTGGACGGCTGGATATCTGCGACCTTCCTTTGGAAATCCAGAACACTCATTATGAATGTTCGGACGATAGTACAGGTAGTTTTGAACTGGCTGCAATGGAGCGCAGGCATATTGCGCGTGTGTTGGAATATACGAAAGGGAATAAAACGGAAGCTGCCCGCTTGTTGAAAATCGGACTTACCACCCTGTACCGGAAGATAGAGGAATATAAAATCTAAGCATACATTTTCTTAAGTCCTTTTATGCTGGCTTTGGGATATATAGCATTTCAAAATAGGCAAAAAGGACTTGAGAAACCATACCATAAGGACTATCGGAAATTTTTTGCATCTTCTTCCTCTTTGTCAATCAAAGTTGTGGCACTGCTTTTGATGGCTTGAATAATAGAAGAAGTGAAGCCTTTGTGCTCCAGTTCGTTCAATCCTTTTATAGTGGTTCCGCCCGGAGTGGTTACTTTCTCTATTTCCAGCAATGGATGAGTGTTATGATTCAGAATCAGTTCTGTCGCTCCTTCCATGCTATACGCTGCCATTTGCATGGCATCCTTGCCGGGAATTCCTAGCTCAATCCCTGCCTGCATAACCGCTTGCATATATTTTAAGGCGAAAGCTATTCCGCTGGAGGTTAATGCGGAAGTGGTATCTAGTTGTTTCTCTTGCAGGAACAGGCATTTTCCTCCTTCTTCAAATATCTGTTTTATTAATTGCTGATATTCTTTATCAGTTCCGCGGGAAGCTATCAAAGTGAGGCTGGAACGTTCTGTAATGGCCATATTGGGAACTGCCCGAAAGATAGGCATCTCGGCTTCTGTCAAATGAGCCAGGTGGGAGATACATACTCCGGACACAAGAGATACGAGGATTTGTGTACGCGAGAAACGTAGAGGGGACAATACTTCATCTACTTTCCAGGGATTGATGGCGAGGACGATTACTTCGGCTTCCGATATGGCTTGTTGGTTATCGGTCGTTATGTGTATTGCAGGGAAATGTTCTTGCAGTCTCTCCAGTTTATCAATGTTTGGATTGGAGACAATAATGTCTTTCTCATTGTAAAGATGTCCTTGCGCCAGACAAGTGACGATTGCACTCCCTATGTGTCCGGCTCCTATAATAGCTATTTTCATCTCTTTATTTTTTTATTTGGCTTTCAGATGTCTCTTTTTATCCGGCTTTGAATCAGGCTGCGCACTGACTCTCGAAAAATTGTCTGGATAGCGAACTAATCAGTCTGTTTTTATCTGTGGTATGTACAGATAGTGTGAAACAATGATCGCTTCCTCCATAAGAAATGAGAGATACGGGGATATCTTTGATAGTATCCATAATATGACTTTCTACTTGTGTGCGTTCCCAATGAAGGGAGCCGATGATATGTATTACAGACATATTTTCGTCCATAACCATTTCGGCATATTTATGTAGTTCCCTTTGAATGATTCGCAGGGTGTCCCGGCTGGCTGTCAGCATCATCGAGATGGATACATTGGATGAGGCCATTGAGATGACATTGATTTGATATTTGTTGATAACTTCCAATATCTTACCCATAAACAAATATCCGGGCAATACATTCAATGAGGTAAAACGTACAAAGGTAGCCGAATCCTGTGAGAGAATGGCCTTGACACTGTTGCCTGTGTCATGGGAAGATATATAGAGGCGTTCTGTTGACAGATCGTGTGTATCGGTTAGGCGGATAACTATATTAGAGCGTGCCGCAAGGGTGATACAATCTGCGTAGAGCAGGTGTACTCCGCTGTTAATCAGTTGTTCGGCTTCTATGTAAGTTAGTGAATGTTGTTCTCGCAGACAATTCCGGTTTGCGTAGATATGGTTGATAGGGGTGGATAACAGTATTTCGTCCGCTTTGAATAGGGTGGCAAGCACTGTTGCATAGTAATCATTGCGTTGTTCGCTCATGAAGTCTATTTCACCATACACATTCCTGCAAATGGAAAGTGGGGCGATAAAAATATCTACATTCCGGTTCTCGTCAATGTATTGTTGGATAGATTCCTGAATATATGGGATGTCCGGCTTTCTTTCCAGGTTGATCTGTATAAGTTTGCCGGTATCTAATGTTTGGGCACGAAGACCCTGTTGACGTAAGCAATAAGTGAATAAATCGCTGGATAATCCGTATATTTCCGCTTTTATCATTTTATCAATCAGCAAATCTGCTTTGTCTTCTACAAGTATATGTATTTTCTTTATGCACTCCAGAATCCGGTTCTTAATTTCCTGATTTAAGTGCGAATCTGTAATGAGATGATTGGCAAGGGTACAGCAATATGCTTCGATGGCATTGACTGTGGCATGAGAAGCTTCATCTTCTTCGTGAAACCAACTGCTGGAAATAGCCTGTAACCACTCCTGTAATTGTGCCAATATAGGGACTACAGCTACATAAGGATGTTCTTTCTGAATACAATTGATTACTTGCTTCATTTCATCCTCATCTTTAATTTTCTCGAATTTACAAACTTTCATTGTTATCTGGTTATTTATTGGTTACTACTCTTTTCAAAATGATATGCCTTTTTTCAAAAGAGAAAGATATTTAAGAATCATTCCTTAGCTTTAAAACATGGTATATCTTTGTAAATCAATCTGTTAATGCCGCAATCAGTGCTTTTAATACATCTCTTTACTATAAGTAATCTGCTAATACCATACCACATTGGGATATGAAAATAAGATTTCTTATCTTTGTTGCGTAATTGATTGAGAAACCAACAGTATTCATCTATTTATGAAACTCTGTATCTAGCTACGCTCAACGAATAGCATCATTTCTAACAGGGCTATTCAGCTATCCGACAGGCAACTACTCGCCTGCCAAAGAGTTTTATATCCATTTTTATAAATTTACGGAACTGTGTGCTGCTATGATGTGGTATACCGTATCGTGTTATTTTTAAGTTGAGCAATGAATTATACATATAAGCAAATATGGCTCATCAACTTTCCTGTGATGATGAGCATTCTGATGGAACAATTAATCAATATTACCGACGCTATTTTCCTGGGGCATGTGGGAGAGGTAGAACTGGGAGCTTCCGCGCTTGCCGGAATCTATTATTTGGCTGTTTATATGCTGGGCTTCGGATTTAGCATCGGGCTGCAGGTGATGATTGCCCGGAGAAATGGGGAACAACATTATAAAGAGACGGGACGTATATTTTTTCAGGGATTATATTTCCTGTCGGGGATGGCAGTCATTCTTTGTTTGCTGATTTTGTTTGTTTCTCCATTTATCTTACGCCGGTTGATAACTTCGGATGAGATTTACCAGGCAGTGATTCATTATCTGGATTGGCGTAGCTTCGGTTTGTTGTTCTCATTTCCTTTTTTAGCTTTCCGGTCTTTTCTGGTAGGGATAACAACGACCAAAGCATTGTCCGTGGCAGCTATCATGGCTATCTGTATCAATATTCCTTTTAACTATCTGCTGATATTCAAACTGAATCTGGGTATATCCGGGGCGGCGATGGCTTCTTCTTTGGCAGAGTTCGGAGCTTTTATCGTACTCCTATTATATATGTGGGTGAGGGTAGATAAAGTGAAATATGGGCTGAAGGTCGTTTATGATGGGAAAGTGTTAATAAAGTTGTTGAGGATATCTGTATGGAGTATGCTTCACTCTTTTGTTAGCGTTGCTCCCTGGTTTCTGTTCTTCGTTGCTATCGAGCATCTGGGAAGGACAGAGCTTGCTATTTCCAATATTACTCGTAGTGTTTCTACCGTCTTTTTTGTGATTGTCAACTCTTTTGCATCCACTACTGGTTCATTAGTCAGCAATCTAATTGGGGCGGGGCAGGGGAAGGAACTTTTTCCCGTTTGCCATAAAGTTCTTAGGTTGGGTTATGCCGTGGGAGTTCCATTGATAGTTATGGCTCTTTGGGGTAACCAATGGGTTATCGGATTTTATACGAATAACGATAATCTGGTGAGACTAGCTTTCTATCCTTTTATAGTTATGCTGTTGAATTATGCTTTTGCACTGCCCGGATATGTTTATATCAATGCTGTTACCGGTACAGGAAAGACGAAGCTCGCCTTTATCTTCCAGTTAATCACCATTCTTGTATATTTGATTTATCTGTATCTGTTAAGTGAATGTTTTCATGCTTCTCTGACTGTGTATATGACGGTAGAATATTTGTTTGTTATTTTATTAGGGATACAATCTATCATTTACTTAAAGAGGAAATCCAACTAGAATATGTATTTTTGTACTTTCAATACTTGATACTTTCTCGAAATGACTGAAGATATAAAGAATAAACTTTTAATGTGTGCGGAGATGTATCATCGCGCAGACTTTATACAAAGTGATCCGGTGCAGTTTCCCCATCGTTATACGCTGAAACAGGATATCGAAGTCAGCGGTTTGCTGACGGCGATTATGAGTTTTGGCAATCGCAAACAGATCTTGAAGAAAGCGGACGAATTGCACGGGCTAATGGGAGATTCGCCTTATCAGTATGTACTGTCCCGTCAGTGGGAGAGAGATTTCCCATCGGGAGCAACCGGTAGTTTTTATCGGATGCTGTCACATGCTGATTTCTATGGATATTTCCAGCGATTATACATTGCTTATACACAGTTTGAAAGTTTGGAAGAAGCCTTGAAGACATACCCCGGAATACCGATGGAAAAGCTATGTGCATTTCTTGAAGTCTCTGCCAAAAGCCCTCAAAAGAAACTGAATATGTTTTTGCGTTGGATGATTCGTCGGGACTCGGAAGTCGATTTGGGCATTTGGGAGAGTTTTGATCGCAGGGATTTGATTGTTCCCTTGGATACACATGTCTGCCGGGTAGCCCATTATTTCAAGTTGACGGATGCGGAAAACTTTTCTCTGAAAAATGCCCGTCAGATAACGGCAGCATTGGCTAAAGTCTTTCCGGATGATCCTTGTTTGGGCGATTTTGCTCTGTTCGGATTAGGGGTGAATGGGGAGATTTAATGTATAATCTGATAAAATGAAATTTTCGATTATAATCGGAAAAGTCTACGTTAAGCGAACAGTTTTCGATCATAATCGAAAAATTAGAGAGCTGTTAAAATACTGTTAGGATAATTCATTAATATTTATTTTGTCTAATTTGGGATTTGGAAAGGCAGGGTTTAAATAAAAGTATTCACTTCGTTTATAACGTTTAAATCCCATTTTCTTATAAAAATTGTATAACTGTTTTTTTGCGATATTACTATCCTGTTCCATTTGTTTAAAATTCATTTTAGTATTCCATTCACTATCCTGTTTAGAAGAGTTAGGATGACTAACTTCTAATTGTAATGGAAAAGCTTTTAGGATTGCAATTCCATATGAACTATTTAACCTAAGCAGGATATCTTTCGTGATAAGTTTACCATATCCTTTTCCGCGATATTCAGGTAGAATTTCAATTCGATCTAAATATAGAATATTTGAGTTGAATGATTCGTCGATTTTTTCTTGCCATTCTTTTTTAAAACTGTTAGTATCATAATCAAATAATAGACCTCCTAGTTCATTATGATCGAGTTGGGAAAATAAATCATCAACCCAATAATTATCTTCTATACATAGCTCCCATAAGAAAAGTTTAACGTTTACTTTTCCTATTAATGAAGCACTTTCTTTGTCGTTTTTATCTATTTGGATTTCATATACTTCGATGTTGTATTTATTGATATAACGCTCTTCTTCAATATTTCCAGTGCTTGATGATAAACTATAGTTTAATCTTAAGAATGTAATAATGTCAGTGTCCATAAATAAAGTATTATTGATTTGCGAATATAGTGATTGTCTTTGAGAATGGAATCTTTTTCCCTGTTCTTTTAAGAAAATGTACATCAGATAGCGACCACATTGGCTTGAAGTTTTTCCAAATGATTCTTGTCTAGGTAATTTGGCCTTATTTGATTATAACCGAGAAAGTCGATTTAATTTGTCTGTTTCGGGTGTAAAAATGATAATTAGGGCTTTTAATATACCCCTTTGGGTATAGTGCGATGATAGTTGTTATTATAACACCCTGTAAAATAATAATTATGATATACCCGTTTGTTGTTTGATTTTTCTAAATAATTTGTACTTTTACGGTGATTTAGTTAGGAAGTTAAAAGTACAAATAACTTTATTATGAAAGAATTACCTAGAAACATAAAACGCGATGATATTCTTCAGGGTATCCGTAAAATAGAAGAAGAGGGTATTCCAGCTCAAGCTCATTCGTCCACTTATGATCTGTTATACAATGGAAAAAGGTTTCCACCTAAATTGGTTTTAGCTTATGCTAATATTTTTGCAAATGGAGAAGAATTAGATCGTAATGAATTTGAAGGCGGAAAAGGTACTACTTGTTTTAAGATATTGAAAGATAATGGTTTTAAAATTGTTTTGAAGAACGAATCCAATTCTATATCGGAAACATTAGTAAAGTTTTTGGAACAAGCTAAAGGTAATAGTTTGAAAACTAAGGATTATATAAGGTATTTTGATGATTTGCAAGTGAAAGTAAGCTTCGGAATGGCTAGTTTAGCACGTGTACCATGGATTTCTTTTTTAGCACAGGGACAAAAAACTAGTAATGGAATATATCCTGTATATCTCTTTTACAAAAAGTATAATATTTTGGTATTGGCTTATGGCGTCAGCGAAGGGACTGTACCGGTTGTTACCTGGAATTTAGATACTAATGTAGAAACGATTAATTCCTATTTTAAAAAAAGAAATATAATACCGGATAGATATGGAGATTCTTATGTTTATGCGGTGTACGATACAACCAAACCTTTGAATTATACTTTAATTGAAGAAGACTTGAAAAGAATAATAGCCCAGTATAAGAACATAATAACTTCAGATAAAAACTCGTTGATTGCTTTATCTGGTCAAAGTAAAAAGTACGGCGAGAAAGATTTTGAGCCTGAATCATTTATGAACGATTTAAATTCTACAGGGCTTGTTTTCTCATCAGAGTTTGTTTCTCGTTTTATCTTGTCATTGTTGACAAAGCCTTTTGTTATTTTAAGTGGTCTAGCTGGTTCTGGTAAGACGCAATTAGCTATGATGTTTGCAAAATGGATTTGTGAGGATATAGATAAACAGGTTTGTATGATTCCTGTTGGAGCAGATTGGACAAATCGAGAATTCTTGATTGGATATCCTAATGCACTGGAAAAAGGAGCTTATGTAAAACCCGATAATGGAGCATTGGATCTTATAATAGAAGCAAACAAGAATCCAAGAAAGCCATACTTCTTAATTCTTGATGAAATGAATCTAAGTTATGTTGAACGTTACTTTTCTGATTTTTTGAGTGTAATGGAGTCAGAAGAAGGGATTCCTTTAATGAAGAATTGTATAGATAAAGAAATTACTCCTGTTATAAAATTGCCTCGTAACTTATTTATAATAGGAACGATTAATGTAGATGAAACGACTTATATGTTTAGCCCTAAGGTTTTAGACCGTGCTAATGTCTTAGAATTTCGTATTATGGAGAAGGACATGAAAGATTTCTTGCAGAAGCTTCAGCCTATTCATAAAGATATTATCAATAATAAAGGCGTTGAGCAAGCAACTTCCTTCGTAAAATTGGCAGTTGATTCTTGGGGCTTGCAAATCTCTGAAGAGCGTAAAGCGTCTATTATTACTTCTTTAGAATGTTTCTTTTATGAGTTGAAAAAAATACATGCAGAATTTGGGTATCGCACAGCCTGTGAGATTTTTCGATTTATGGCTTTAGCAGAGAAAGTTAATACAAAGTTGGAAGGTGATGCTATTGTTGATGCCGCAATTATACAAAAATTGTTGCCAAAACTACATGGTTCTCGTAAGAAAGTGGAACCTGTACTAAAAGCATTATGGAATCTTTGCCTTGTTAAGGGTTCCGAGTTAACCCTGGAAAATACAATAGAGTTTGTTCACAATGACCAATTTAAATATCCGCTGTCTGCAGAAAAAATATGGCGTATGTATTGTGTAGCGTTGGATAATGGTTTTACTAGTTTTGCTGAAGCATGACGTATGGATGAGTTATCAATACATATTGCTTTAAATAATGGTGATTGTACAACCTTATATGTTTTTGCTAGGCGAAAGAATACTTTGTTTAAAAGTGAGGACGCCAAAGAATATGGAGAATCTCCTTTTCAATTACAAGAAGGTTGTATGTATGATTTTGAGCTTGATAAGAATAGCTACTATTTACAAGAAGATAGAGATATTTTAACTAATAGCAAAAGTCGCCAAGCAATTAGTCGTGGATGTATATCTACAGGAATTTATGTGGGTACATATAGTATTGATGTTTTACAAAAAGAGGATAATAAAAAGGTAGGTGAGGTTGCTTTTGAGATTCGTTCCGCCAAAGTCGGTTATCGTGATGACTACCGTAGAATGTTAGAGGATATCACAGAGTTTTGTACAGAGCTACTTATGCAGCAAAGTTCTCCTGTGATACAACGTTATGAGGTAGATATAACTAAAGATCCTAGATCAGATTATCAGCGTTTTGCTTTTGTTCGTTCGCTTGTTGATAGTGACTCTTTTGCAGATGCGATGTATCAGATTCAATTGTCTCCAGTTAAGAGATGGATTGATTCAGAAGAAGAAAGGCAACTTTGTAATGTAAAACGTTGGGGGCAACATACGCTAAGGCAACTTGCTCGTGCAACTAATAGAGTTTCTTTGTCTAATCAACATCCTTTGAAAGATCGTTTCGATACATTGCCACGCTGCGTGCCTGTTGCTTTTAGAAAAGAGACTGCCGATATTCCGGAAAATCGTTTTATAAAGTATGTATTGCGTTCATTTTTAACATTTTGTTCTTCTATACAACATCATTCTAAGGCTGGACAACGATTAAAACAGGAAGCTTCTTTAGTTTGTGAGAAGTTGTTACAGTATCTGTCATATCCTTTGTTCCGTAATATTTCAGAAATAAATGTACTGCCTTTAAATAGTCCAATTTTACAAAGAAAAGAAGGGTATCGGGAAATCTTTCAGAAATGGTTAATGTTTGATATGGCTGCTCGACTTACTTGGCAAGGTGGTGAAGATGTGTATGGAGCTGGAAAAAAGGATGTTGCCAGATTGTACGAGTATTGGCTTTTCTTCAAATTATTAGATGTTTTGAGCCAGAAGTTTCACATTCCCTCAAAAAGTAAAGAAGAGCTCATTGATTGTAGTAATGAGTTAAACCTAACCTTAAAGCAAGGTAAAATGATTATGTTGAGTGGCATATATGAGACAGATAGTCGTAAATTAAATATATGTTTTTCTTATAATCGAACTTTTAGTTATACAGATAACTATCAATTATCAGGAAGCTGGACTCGGAATTTTCGTCCTGACTATACATTGACAATATGGCCAGGAGACATAGCTAGTGAAGAAGCTGAACGAGAAGAGTTGATTACGCATATACATTTTGATGCGAAATATAGAATAGAACAATTATTTCTTCGTGACAATACAAATAAGAATAATGATGAAGTATCCGATGACTTATCGGAGATGAAGCGAGAGGAAGAGCGAGGAACTTATAAGCGCGCTGATTTATTAAAAATGCATGCCTATAAAGATGCTATTCGAAGAACAGGAGGAGCTTATATCCTTTACCCAGGAACAGAAAATCAAGTTATTCATGGCTTTCATGAAATCATTCCTGGGCTAGGAGCCTTTGCTATTTCGCCTAAGGATTATGATAAGAGTATACAGGCTTTTCTAACTTTTCTTGATGATGTAGTTGATAATTTCCTAAATCGCACCTCTTTACGTGAGAAGCTAGCTTATCATACATATTCTGTATTGAGTAAAAATAATAATCGTAGTTTACGTGAGCCTCTGCCAGAACCTTATGGGGCCAATCGCGATCTATTACCTGATGAGACATACGTCTTAATTGGGTATTATAAAAATGAACAACAATTAGATTGGATTCTAAAAAGAAAATTATATAATACTCGTACTGGTAGTACTAATGGTTCTCTACATTTGAGTAAAGAGGTTATATCTGTGCGTTATTTATTGTTACATGGAGAAGGAGAATTATTGACTGGAAGATTATATAAATTGCTTCCTAAAGGGCCTCGGATCTTTTCGAAAGAGAAGTTGGAAAAAATAGGGTATAAAGAACCTTCGGGAGATTACTATTTAGTTTATAATATAGAAGGAATACCTGAACCTGAATTTGAAGGCATGAAATGGGATATAAGGCTTTTGGAGGGGTATAAGAAGGGTAATTTGTCAGCAAGTGTTTTTGCTGTTTCGTTGGCTGATTTGATGAAAATTAAAGTTTTTAATGAATACGAGTATACTAATGAAACTTAATTTCCTGTTCTGTTATAGTGCCATTCGTTCCTTGACAAGATTGGGTATATATTTATTTTTTTCATATATATCACCTAATCCGAGTTTGGGGTATATCATTCCACCAACTCCGGGTAATACACTTCCTTGCGCATCTTTGGATGTATCGATAGCAAATGTCAGAAATTCGAATTTATTGCTTATAGATTCAGGAAACTCTTTTTGCAAGTTCTTTTGAGCATCCTTATACATTACTGGAGATAATATATAAATATTAAGCGGGTTCATTTTTTCCACCAATCTGGTTAGTTGTGTTTTTACCACACAGGAACTGCTTATAATTGATTTTACAACAATTAGAGTTTGACACTCTTCAATCGGCTCTATATAAGATTTTACAATCGGACTATATTCCAATTTTGTTGTTTCATCCAAAGTGATTCTCTGATTCCAAAAAACGGCTAATGCAACATTTTTCTGTGAAATAGAGCTTAAAACACCTTGTGCCAACCAGTCAGCATCTTCAGATGCACATGCCAGCATGGTATTTCCATACCTGCTATGTTTCTTTTCATCCAGCAAAGCTCCTAGTGCTTTGCCTAGTTTGTAGAAGGTATTACGATAAATTTCAATTGAGGTACTGGGATTGGATAAGATATGCATCAATTGAATAATATCTCTGTTCTTTTCGTATGTTATATTGGTATAAGTTCTCATATTCATTCTATTTCAGCTTAATAATTCCATTAAATCCCAAATATTTGCAGGATTGGCTTTCTGTAAGTTTTGTTCAATTTCGCTTGTCCAGACAACCTCTCCATTCATGTTGTGATAGCTCCAGTATACAGTAGTCCCTTTTTCAAGAAAACTGATTCCAAACTGATTTAAGAGAATCTTGCATTTTTCTGATATTTCAACGTTTGGATATGTTTTTATGTTCACATACCCTTTACCTATTGAATGTACAATATCCAAAATCTGTTGTAGAGATACACTTTCTTGTTCAACAGAATTCCATGCTCCTAAAATAGCAGCTGCAATTCCAAATAATTCATCATTTTCTGCATGTTGTGATACTGTTATTTGCTGGATTGCTTCCTTAAATATAGGATGTGATAGAATTAATTGGTTGATACTAGAACAAGAAGGAAAATATTCTGATGTTGTGTACGAACTAATTTCAGAAGGAACAGTAGATACTGAACTATTAGGATTTGAATAAATTAGTTTCAGTTTGAACTTCTCGTTTCTTTCTGACGAAATCTCTGTTTGTCTTTTAAAATCATATTTTAACTTACTAGTTTCCCATGTTAAATCTTTCACATCTTTTAGTTGATGATAGGTTTTATGAGCATTAGGCTCTTCAATAAAAAGATCATCAACAAAGGCGTCATGTAGTTGTGTCGTTAGGTGGACGTTACTTAATTGGGTAATATATTGATTCATAAATGAAACAATTTGGTAAGTTGCGTAGTAGCTTTCATAGATAGCTCCTTTGCTATTATTTTTCCCACCTTTGTGTTTATTCTTCAGATATTTCTTTTCTTTTTGGGTAATAGGCATATATTTCTTTTTCTGTTATTTCTTTAAAACGATCCATTTTAATACCATTTCGTACTACCTTATCAAAAAACATAGTTTTAGGGCGGACCCATATTTCATGTTTACCATATAATGCCTGATAAACAACCATCTCCTCAAGTGTCTCACTATGCTGGGCAATACCCAGCATTTTATACATTCCACCTTTAAAATGAATGAAATATCGTTCTTTTTCCATAATACTACCATTGTTCTTATGCAGGTATAAAAGTAGTAAATTCTTAGATAATAAGAGCCGGTTGTTTCTGATATTTTTTTTTTTAACGTTGTATAACCTGTCGTTGTTAAATGATATCGCTATTAAATAAGGTATGATTTCTTCGTAGCGTCATTTTTTCATTTTCTTTCTCCACCTCTGAAACCCTCTCATCAAACTTTCCTCTTCCACCGACTCCGCCATATCATACTTTACCACAAACTCATGCATTGACTTTATATACATCACTCCATTTTTGAACTTATTTTCCAACAGGAATGAATAAAGCTCCGCTTTCATTTCCACCTCAATTTCCTTTTCGATAATAAAAATACTATCCTGGCCGAAATAATTATAAACTTCCGGGTTCTTGCCCTGTCTTGGGCTGGGAAGAACAAAAGTAATATTTCCAGTCTCTTTCCAGGAGACGCCTTGCGGATGAGGAACGGACAATTGATGCAAGAAATGATAAATGGGAGTGAGGTGGGAGAGGTGGATGGGGAGCCTTGAAGGTGGAATGTTGTGCGATTGAAGTTCTAAACTTTGTCCGTACCGGACATACATATACCTCGCCAGATATGGCTTAATGGCAAACGTGACTGTAACCATGGGATTTGAATTTTGAATTGTTGAAATTTGTTGTATACTGATTGCCGTTTCGTGCGGCAGATTCCGTCGTGTTTGTTGGAAAAAATCCCATGGGTTACGGGGACGGAATTCTGATTTGGTAAGAAGTTGAAATTCAAATGGTTACAAATGCCGGTTTTTCCTTTAAAACCAACGGGCCGTTCCTTTAAAAGGAACGACCCGTTGCATACCGAGGAATGACCTCTTCCTTTTAAAGGAACGGACGGCTCCCTAAAATCCATAGTGCAAAGCTATACCTAATATTCTAATTTTTCAAAAGGAAGAATAGCGGTAATCTTTATGTTATGTAATGAAATATCATAAATGGTATACATATCTAATTTATGCGTATGTATATTGGCAATATGTAATAAAAATATACTAATTAATAGGACGTGTGTTTTAACTATATTTATCAGATAACTATTCTTAAAGTGGAAAAACTTTTTATTCCTTTTCTTGTTTCTTGCGTAACAGGCGGAAAAATAGTTCTGATAAGTAAGGTGAACTTCGTACTTTTACGTCTCAAACAAAAAAAGCAAGATATGATAACATCAGTGAAACTTATGCTGAACAAGAGCAGGATATTGAATAATGGCAGTTACCCTTTAGTATTTCAGGTGATCCACAATCGGAGAAAAAAATTACTGTATACAGGCTACCGGATGAAAGAAGAGGTGTTTGACGAGTCGGAAGGGAAGATTATGAATGGCGTAGGTTCTACTTTTACGGCTACGGAGGTCGTGAAAATGAACCGCGAGTTACGAAAGATGCGGAATCAGATTGATATTCGGATCAGGCAGCTTGAGCGGACAAGAGAAGAATTTACAGTGGAGGATATTCTGACTCAAAATGCTTTTGGTACAGGAAAATCACAGTTTTATTTATTGCGATATATTAATGCGCAAATTGAGCGTAAGCAGGAACTGAAGAAAGTAGGAATGGCTGCGGCCTACAAGAGCACCCGTTCGTCGTTGGCAAAATTTATAGGTTGCCCTGATGTGCGGATGTCAGAGGTTGATTTGGCGTTCGTCAGGAGATACGAGGATTTTCTGTATAGTAATGGTGCTTCTGGCAATACGGTAAGTTATTATCTGCGCAATTTGCGCTCTTTGTATAACCAAGCGGTAACGGACGGTTATCATCCTCGTGGCGAATATCCATTTGCGAAGGCACAGACCCGCCCGGCGAAGACTGTAAAACGTGCTTTGTCACGGACGGATATGCAGAATTTGGCGGACTTGAATTTGGAGAATGAACCAGAACTGGAATTTACCCGCGATCTGTATCTGTTCAGCTTTTATGCGCAGGGAATGGCTTTTGTCGATATTGTCCTTTTGAAGAAAACCGATATTTGTAATGGTGTGCTGACTTATTCCCGCCATAAGTCGAAACAGCTGATTCGTATAGTGGTGACTCCGCAGATGCAGGGCGTGATAGATAAATATAACACGGAGAATGAGTATCTCTTTCCGATCATTAGCGGTGAATATGCTTCGGGATACCAAAAATACCGTCTGGCGTTAGGGCGTATCAACCGCCATTTGAAGAAAATCGCTGTTGTAGCTGATATTAAAGTACCGTTAACGACATATACTGCTCGGCATACTTGGGCTACCCTCGCACGTGACTATGGAGCTCCGATTTCTGTGATTAGTGCCGGACTTGGACACACTTCGGAAGAAATGACACGCGTCTATTTAAAGGATTTTGATGTATCCATGCTCAATCAAGTGAATAGCATCGTTACAAACTTATCCAAATGAAATAATTATTTGTAATATAATCTGTTGAGAATTAGAAGATATAATATTTTTATTTATCTTTGCAATATTGTAATCTATTCCGTAATAGAGATCATATTAAAATATCTTTGTTTCTTAATATATTTCACGCTGCAAAGTAAATGAAATTTTTCATTATTGAATTTATCATAAAGTCCAATAATTTATTCATTTTGTACAGATAGGGATAATAATGGCTAACTCGTTTGATTGGTTGCCTGACATTGCTCTATCAGTTGTTTTGGGGTACATCCGAAATGTTGTTTGCAGTAACGGTTGAAGTTACCTTGCGAATCAAATCCCAATTCTTCAATGATATCTTTTATACATACTCCCGGTTCCGTCATTTTTTCCAATATTCTTTGGTTCTTTTGTTTCAGCATCCACTGTTTAGCTGTCATACCAAACACTTCATTGAATTTGATAAAAAAACAGCTTCTTCCCATATTCGATAGTGAGATAAGCTGCTCTATATTATCTACTTTGGTATGATTGTGCATGACAAAATCTTTAAAATCCACTTCTTTTCCGATAATGGGGTGGAATAATGCTGCAATCTCCTGTTTTTCATAAAACCCTCGTAAAAGAAAGAAAAACTCTCGTTGCATCAGCCCGTGTAAGTGTGCGCAACTCATTCCGTTTTTGATGCAGTGAGTTAATACCTCGAGAAATAGTGTTAGTGGATAGCGTATTTTAATTGGTGAAAAGTCATATTTAATGTTGTTGCATACATTTGATAAAGACTGTAATATGAGCTTGTCACAGTTCTCTGCAGGTATATCGAAAAACATGGAGAGCAGACTTGAATCGGTTTCCGCAAATCCTTTTAGTCGGGAAGAACGAGGGATGAGTATCATTTCTCCAGCATGAAACAACTTGTTATGAAACTGGTTGCAACTTATGGTGAAATCGCCTTTCAGGAAGAACAGGAGATAATTTTTTGTTGTATTATCTTCTTCAAATGCTGCATTCTTAGCGAATTCAAGATATTTAAATCCAGTTTCAATTGTTGTCATGTAGTTTTGACATGACCGATGTTCTTCAATGTACAAAAGTTCGCTTTTTGTATGTTTTGTTTCCATGGCAATAACTGTTTTGATTGTTTAGTCTGTTACTTATCTGTTTGTTTCACAATTGTTTCAGTATCTATTTTTTTAATGAATTATATATCAGAATAATATTATTTATTTTGTTTGTTATGATTCATTATATTATGATATTGAAACATTCTGTTATTAGTTTCTGTAATATAATTCATTGATAATTAAATATTTATTATTTGTGTATAATTATGCATCTCTATTACGGAATAGAGATGCATAAAAAATAGTTTGAAAAGACTGTATAAAATGAATGATTGTATAAGAAATAAAGCCGGCATACTTATTGGTCTATTTACTTTGCTAGGATGTTTTGCGGTTAGAGCACAAGATATAGCAGTAAAAACGAATTTACTTTATGGCGGGTTGTTACAAACACCAAACATAGGGGTGGAATGGGGGATATCTCCCAAACTGACTGTTGACTTGTGGGGAGCCTACAATCCTTTTCCTTTGGGTAAGAATGGTTATGGTTCCAACAATAGAAAAATGAAGCATTGGTTGATACAATCAGAGCTTCGCTATTGGCTTTGTGAACGGTTCAATGGACATTTCTTTGGCGGACATTTGTTTTATGGACAATATAATGTCAGTAATATTCGATATTGGGGACTAGGTGACTTTAGAAGACAGGGAAATCTTGCCGGATTCGGATTCAGTTATGGGTATCAGTGGATTCTTTCACCACATTGGAGTATAGAAGGGACATTAGGGATCGGCTATGCACACCTGCATTATAGTAAATACCCGTGTAAGGAATGTGGTAAGCGTTTAAGCGTAAACAACCGTAATTATTTAGGGCCTACACGTGCCGCTGTATCTATCATATATTTACTTAAATAATATCCCAAATGAATAGTTTTCAGATTATAATACTTTCCTTTTTTATGAGTATAACGGTCATGTCAGTTTCCGCTCAAAATAATGATTCGATCAAGATCAATAATTTTTCTATAGAGAAGAATGCTCAAGGTGATTCTGTGAGTTTGAGATTTCATTTGATGATTGCTCCCGGCATTACAAAAGCAAATGATGAGTTGTTGCTTACACCTATATTGATAGATATAAAGGGAAATCACTCTTTTGCTTTCCCTGTCATACGCGTAAATGGCAAAATACGGGAGAAAATAGTTCGAAGACAAAAAGTGCTTCACTCATCAAAAGCAGAGAAAGACTTAATATATACAGTATCCAATCGGCAATGGAATACAATAACATGTTCAACTCCGATGTTAGCCAATCAACTTTGGATATGGCAGGCAAAGTTAGTGTTACGGCGGCAACTTGGAAATTGCTGTATGAAAAAGGAGTTGGATATGGTGGAATTGTTTACGTGGAACCGGACGGATGGATATTCTATTGTTAAGCCGGAAATAAAGAATAAGGTGGAAATACCGGAAATGTTACCGCATAAATGTGCTACGGAAGTACTGGCTGAAACAGAGAAATTTGTAGAACCCATAGATAACTATTCAGCGGGTAAAAGGATTCTGGCGGGCGAGCAGGAAGGAGCACAGATTGTTTATTTCAAGCTTGCAAAGGCAGAGATAGATAGCAATTATCTGGATAATGAGAGAGTGCTGGAACATATCATTGATGTAATTCGCCGTATTAGTGAAGATCCCGAAGTAGAGATAGCTCGCGTAGTGCTATTAGGGCTTTCCTCACCCGAGGGGGCTTTTGAATTCAACAAACGATTGTCTGGAAAACGAGCTGAAGCGCTGAAGCAATATATAGCCGACCGGATTGCTTTGGCGGATAGTTGCTTTGCGCTTGTGAATGGTGATGAGGGCTGGGAAGAACTACGTTATAAAGTGGAACACTCTGATATGGAATACCGTAAGGAAGTATTGAATATTATTGATTCAGTTCCGATAATGAAAGGGCGTGAAGGACAGTTGCAACGTTTGAAAAGAGGAGTGCCCTATCGTTATTTGGAAGAACACTTCTTTCCGCAACTGCGTCGAGCCGGATACATCAAGGTGTATTACCGGATGAAAAATGGAACCATATAAATCTCAATATATAATAATTTATTTTTTAATCATAAGACAAAAATGAGAAAGAATTATTTTCTAATCGGAGTATTTGCGCTGGCAACAATAACGTTTGCTGCTTGTAGCAGTGAGGACAAGCTAGGTGAAGAAAGAAGCGATGACAATGGTAATACCGAAGTCATAGAGGGAGAGCCTACTTGGGCGAAGTTTACATTTAAACTGGGCAAAGATGGTGTTGTAGCACGTGCAACGGGTGACACACATGAAGGTACTACTACAGAAAAAAACATCAAAAATCTGCGGGCTTATATCTTCAATGAGTCCGGTAGCTTTGAAGCAAAGACGGATAATGCTACTGTAGATGAACATGGCACGGAGCACACTGCTGTATTGAAACTAACTTCCGGTAAAAAGAAAGTGTATGTAGTAGCTAATATGCAGGACGACTGGATTACGTCTACCACTACAACTGCTCAATTTGAAGCTGTTACTTTGACACATTGTACGAAAGCAGGACGTATTGCCCATACCAAAGGTGTAGAAACGGCAGTTGCTGTATCGCGTGTCGGTAATTTTGATAAAATATCCGGTAATGGGAATGCGGCGACCAATGGTTTCCTGATGGCAAATGTATTAAAGGCAACCGAATACACATTATATCCCGGGATTTCTGCTGAGGATTGTTCGAAACCGGCGTATGATAGTTCGGCGGAAATGAAGAAAAACAATCATTTGGAGGTGTTCATATCCCGTGCTGCTGCTAAGTTGCAGGCTACTTATGTAAATGCGGATGCTTTGATATTGAAAGATAGTGAAAGTAATACATTAGGCAAATTACTTACTCCGACTTTTACGGTTCGTAATCTTCCGGTTCAGAGCTATATATTTCTGCATAATCATGTTGATGGTTTCCTTACGCCGTTCTATATAATGACTAATACTAGCTCTACATTTGCAGATTTCGCTAAATATTATGACGAGGTGAATGAGCCTAATTTGGATTTGAAAGCAAGTGCTGACGGGGAAGCTATAGAGTCTATATATTTGCCGGAGAACTCCAATCAGACACCGGTAAGGGGAAATACTACTTATGTGTTGGTGAAAGGTGTATTTGCTCCGGCGGCTAATGTGATGATTAATGCTGTTGAAGTGAAAAATGATGGTGGCAATCTTAGTATCGAAAATAAATTAGACGGAACTGATTATACTACAGGAGGAAAAGATGTACCGCCATATTTTATTGTCCCGGAATGGGAAAATCAGATTTATACGGCTCCTGCAGACTTTAGTGGAAACTTGGCAAACTATGGCTTGGGCATGATTTTAAAGACTTATTTGAATAAAGCCGGAAAACAGAAATGGTTAAATGCAGTAGACGAGGGAAGTGCTGTAGACGAAGGTGATATAGAGAATTCTGTAAGTGTATATTATGGAAGCTCATTCTCTACTTCTGAAGGTATTTATTCAGTTGTTACCATCAAGAAATATTCGCATCCCAAGAATGCACTACCGGGCTATAAGGAAAGTATTGAAGGAACAATACGTATTTTTCAGTACACCGGAGGTACTTGTTATTATCGTGTGAATGTTGAAGATAATATGGACGGAAAGACGGAAGCCAACAACCTGTTCTATTCGGTAATGCGCAACCGTTTTTACAATGTAAATATCTCAAAAATTACTTCAATCGGTTATCCCGATGATGAAGATGTTACCGTGGACCCGACAGATCCCATCAACCAGAAAACGTACATGCAGGCACATATCACAGTGGAACCATGGACGAAAGTTGAACAGGATGCAGAACTGGGAATGTAATTGCTATTAGTCTGCCGGTTCATTAAAAATAGATTTTAACGGATTCTTTTGCCGGGGCATTGTCCCCGGTAAAAGAATCTAAAATCCCTCTCAATAACAATTTAACATGCATAGTACATTTTACCGGAAAAGAAGGATGGTGGCATACATATCAATGCTATTATGGCTTATTACAGGATGCGTTAATGAAGATTTTTCCGATTGTCCGCAGGGAAGTTTCCAGGTGGCTTTCGAATATGTTCATCACACGGACAATATTTGTCCCGATCGCTTCAACATTGACGTACAGCAAATAGACTTGTATGTATTTGATGCAGCCGGATGTTTTTTGAAATGTATAACTCGTAAAGGGACGCCTTTCCCGAAAGATTTTCGGATTGACCCGGAACTTTCTGCCGGTAGCTATACGTTGGTGGCATGGGGAAACTTGACTGATGAAGTGACTTTACAACCGGCCTTTATTGCCGGACAAACTACGCTTGAGCAGGCGTTATTATCACTCAACGCAGCTGAAGACCGTAGCGTGAACCATAGACTGACTCCTGTTTTTCATGCTATGAAACAAGTAGAAGTAAACGATGTGAAGGAACACACTGAAGTTCTTTCACTTATAAAGAATGAGAATCATTTGCATCTGAATGTGAAGTGGTTTGAAAAAAGCGGAATACCATGTATTCACCGCTGTGCGGATGGCGTGCGTGTCCGTGTACTTGATCCCAAAGGGGCGACCTATAAATTTGATAATTCTGTAGTTGCTTCGGGCAACGAATTGACATATTATCCATATCAGGGCGTAAATAATGATGCATGGAATCAATTTGCAGGCGTTTTTTCTTTGATGCGTTTGGTGGAAGGGGAAAAATTGACGCTACTGATAGAACGTTTGATGCAGGACGGCACAGCCAAAGAACTCTACCGTTCTGACTTAGTCGAACTTATCCGGATGCATCCATATACCCGCATCCAGTCGGAACTTGACCGGCAAGATGTGTATGAAGTAGAAATATCGCTTATAGATGATCTGGACGGTGACACGGATACTTATATGCAAACGGCTGTTACCGTATCAGGGTGGACAATCATATTGCAGGATACGGAAATGTGATACTTTATAATTAAACGAGAGAATGAGACTGAAATTAGTTTATATATATAGCTTCGTTGTGACATTATTATATCTGCTTACTGCTTGTACTGACGGAATAGAAGCATCTTCCGATAGTAATGGCCAGGGGGAAGGCAAGGAAATTCCTGTCAGTATCATGCCGAAACTTGTTGCAGGGGATGAAAATGAGGTATCACAATTGCGTGTTATTATTTTCTCGACACGTACTTCCAATCCTTACGGCCCTAAAGTTTTAGTCAGCAATCAATTGATAGATGTAAATGAAGATTATGTTGCCATTACCTATATAGGATACAATGATATTTATGTGATAGGAAATGAACCGGTAGATCTTTCGGGAATCAATAGCCCTGAAGAATTGAAAAATATTCAGATGAATACGGAAAGCAGCCTGAGTGCTTCAAAATTTGTATTTTTCCGGCAGTTGCTCAATGTGAATGTACGGAGTAAAAATGAGATATATCCGGAAGGGGCATCCGCTTCTGTTTCAAAATTGGAGATAAAGTTGCAACGAGTGATTGCCAAGTTAAGTGTGAAGTTTGACCTTAGTACGGAGATTTGTGAAAATGGAAACCCTACAGGTGAATTCGTTAATCTTGAGTCTATGGAGTTATTTCGTATTCCAAAGTATAGTTATCTGGCTTCCTGTAAATACAGGATAGAAGAGGGGTTTCTAGATAACCGCGTTTTTTCACTAGAAAATAGCAGTGCAGAACAGAATCATTTCACATGGTCATCCGGTGATATATATTTGCCGGAATATCTGCCGATGGATGAGATTTACAGAATGGTATTGCGCATTAAAGGGACATCAAGAGGAATCACCCGTATATATACTTTGCCGATTGGTGATGCGATGAATTCAATTGATTCACATTCTACAGAATGGAATATAACCCGCAACAGGCATTATAGTTTGAATATTAAAGCGATTACCGGTTATGGAGAGGAGTCCCTTGAAGTGAAATCCAACGTTTCCGGATGGTCGGAAGTCAATGTTCCGATTGAAATAACGGGAGCTAGTTTTCTTGCAGTCAACAAAAAGACGGTCGAAGTAAAGTCTTTACGCTTTTACTCGTATGTGCGTTTTGCTTGTAACGCTCCGGTTGAAGTGAAACTTCCCGATGAGGTGACAATCGGTAATCAACTGCAGATGACAATAGAATATGATGACGCGACAAAGAAAAGCGGTCGCGTCGGGTTCAGACGTGGAAATTGGAATACTGGTAATGATATTATATATGTAACTACATTAAAATCGGGTACCGCATCTGTTGAACTTAATCTGCAACTTTATAGATCTGAAACAATTCGTGTCGGAAATAACCTTGTTACTTGGGCTGAAGCCATGGGATATTGGGAAGAGGCTAACTGGATACGTACGGGTATTTATAATGATGAGTTTTATAAAAGAGCCACCCGGGAAACTGGATGTAGAGCATATTATCCTGAAGGAGTAAATGAGAATGATGCAACAAGAGGGAAAGGATGCTGGAGATTAGCTACCATACGTGAAAATTGGGCGATTAATTCTGCTGAAGCATGGTGCATAGAGGAACATGATACAAATGGCAGAAAGGCATATGTAAGTTACGGATCGGGAAATCTCATAGACGATTATAAAGAGAATAAAAAATATCGCTATAACTGTACACTTGATGTTCGTCCTCCTGAACTTTCAGATTTTATAGTCTCAAGTTCAGATGTAACGAATGTCACGAAGGAAAATGCGTCCTCTATATGTGCAAATTTAGGCAGTGGATGGAGATTGCCTACAGGAAAAGAAATGAATTATGTTTTCCTGAATGCCGGAACCAACGGGCTTCCCAATAATTTCTTTTCGGACAGTTATTGGGGAAAGAATGAGGATGGTACTTTCATTGTAGCAACAATGAGCGATCCGGACGGAAGTGCCACGACGGATGAATTGCGAAATGGGAGACATACGGTGCGTTGTGTGAAATTACGTTATCCCCCTGTTGGATAAGAAAAATGATAGATATGATAGTAAAAAAGAAATATATTCAATTAGTCCTCACGAGGCAAACTTTTTTTGTTTGATAATTGATTGATAACCAACGGTTAGTTTCGCTTAAAAAAGCTAATCTATACTTATAAGCATACATAGCGGGGTTCAATAACCAACTGATACTGAAGACAAAAGTATATAAAAAAGTCGGATTGTAAAGCATTGGAAAAGGGCTTTTTTTATCAATCAAGGAAATCAAAAAGTGTATAGAGCAAAGTGGCGCATGTACGGTATAGATAATTCCGTACATGTTCCACTTTCTTAATTTCCTGATTTGCATTGATTTACATTAATAGTTATTATATACTATTATTTGACACTGATAAACATTGATTTTGCTTGTGGAGTGTATTATTGTCCACTTAAAGAGTCAGGAATATCTCCTTGAAACGGGTTTGACGAGCAGATCGATGTACTCGTGTTCAAGAATATGTTCCATTGCCTTGTATATGGGCATCTTTTCGATACCGGCAATCTTCAGGGCTTCCATCTTGATAGTATTCTCGATAAGCAGTAGGTAGTCTTCCTCCTTCAACTCGACATATTTCTGTGACTGTGATTTTAATTTTGCCATATTGATTTTATTTGTTTTGGAAGTCGGCCGGAATCTCACCCCACAGGCGATTGTCCCAGTACAGCACTTCGATGTCCTTGATTCTTGCCTCCATCACTTTGAGGAATATTTCCGCTTTCTGCAATGCCGGGCATCTGCGTGAAGAGACCGTCTGTTTGTTACGATACCATATGATGGCCGTAATGCTGTCCGAGTAGATTGTTCGCGGAGTTCCCGGATGCTCTAAAATATACTTGACAGCTGTCACAATACCGAGAAACTCCCCGATATTGTTTGTCCAGTTGCCAATTGATTCCGAAAAGAGTTCCATTCCGGAAGAGAGATCGACAGCCCGGAAGCGTGTCAATCTCTCTTTTGCCTTATGGGTTCCATCGGTCGCTATGCCTACCTTTGGTTTTCCTTTCATTTGCTTCTTCCCGAATGTCCGTTTTTCGTATAGATGAATCCGTCAGATTCCATGCGTCGTACTAAAGCCTGTGCTTGGTTCAGATAATCGTTGATTACACTCTCCTGATGCCTGATATCCTTGCGTCCTTTGAGAATTTCCAATACACCGTCTATTGTACGGCTCATAGCACTCTTTCCGTCCTTGGGATCGAAGAAAATCTT
>NZ_JAJKHN010000239.1:0-816 GCF_020982715.1 Bacteroides sp. 1_1_30 | reverse complement strand
CTACTTGTTGAAAAAATCTGCGGGACACTGTTTTCTTGCAATATCCCGCAGATGAGTACTTTTTAAGGGACGACTAAGTAAGGGACAGATTTATAAGTACATAGGACTGGAAGACGGGTTGAATAATCAGAAAATATACCATATCCAAAAAGACCGACGGGGGTATATGTGGTTTCTGACTCAAGAAGGGATAGACCGTTATGATGGCAAACATATCAAGCATTACAACTTTTCAGACGATAACATGACGTTGGATTCACGGATTGCCTTGAATTGGCTTTATATGGACAACGGAAATGTATTATGGGTAATTGGTCAGAAAGGTCGTATTTTTAGGTATGATTCGCAGCATGACAAGTTTGAACTGGCTTATGTGCATCCGGAACTGATCAGAAATAAGTCGCAAGCATTTCTGAATTATGGTTATTTGGACAAAAATGACCGTATATGGTTGTGCTGTAAAGATAGCATTACCTGGTATGATACCCATACCGGAACAGTGTTACATATGTCGGTGCCGGTCGACGGTGAAATAACTACCATTGAACAGACAGATGGTAACCATTTTTTTATAGGTACGGGAAGTGGTTTATTTCGTGCCGGAATAGAAGAAGGGAAGTTAAAGGTGATTCCTGATGAAGCGTTGGAAAGCATCGCTCCAGTGCATCAGGGAAAACGCACGAGTTAAAACGCTTTAATAAAGTTGTTTATCAAATTAGCTAGATACTCATCACTCCATCCAGCCTTCTTCCTTTTCCTATTGACAGAAGTCTTCTTGTCTTCATCCTGATAATTCTTCAAAATGGTCAATGCCAT
>NZ_JAJKHN010000238.1:0-858 GCF_020982715.1 Bacteroides sp. 1_1_30 | reverse complement strand
AAGTTCTCTCGGGACAAAATCTGCGCAAATTAAAGAGCAAAATTTGGGACAAAACGGTTATCGAAAATATGAAGATGGCCTACTAATTCAATGGGGGCATTTAACTAATTCATCAGCTGGAAGTGCAACTATATGGTTCCCTATTTCTTTTCATGATGCCTCCTATCAATTTGTGACTACGATGGAGACAGTATCTAATGAACATACATTATATACTGCTTTACCGTATAATAAATCAGCATCTTATGTAGATGTCATGCGAAAGTTTCTACTTGCAGATAATAGTATAACCGTAGGAAGTAGTACTCGTTCATTTGACTGGATAGCTATAGGTCGTTGAAAATAGAAATATTATAACATCAATTTGATTATGGATAGATTTAGTAGAAAATTGGTATTACTTTTATTGCTTGTAATTTGGCAAAGTTCTCTCGGGACTAATGCTATACAATTAGAATCACAAAATCTATGGAATGAAAAAGCAAAAAATGGATATGTAAAATATTCAAATGGGCTATTGATGCAATGGGGAACAAGAGCTGGAGCAACGGGTGCAATTAGCCTGTATTTTCCTACCAGCTTCTATGATACTAATTACAATGTTTATCTTACTGCAGGGTTAAACGTCACAAGTGAACCATTTGTGTATGCTCCGGGTTATGACCCTAATAATAAGAATAAATCATATATTATAATTCTTGCCCGTGGAATAAATTCAACTCCGGCTATCGTTTGGACTAGCTGGGATTTTACATGGTTTGCAATAGGACGTTGGAAACTTTAAAAATTATAAATTATGAAATATTGGAAACAAGGATTCTATGACGAATACCAGGAAGGTTCGGTAGAAATTACGGA
>NZ_JAJKHN010000237.1:0-893 GCF_020982715.1 Bacteroides sp. 1_1_30 | reverse complement strand
TGTTCCTGCATGTCCCTACGCCCGTACTTTGCATAGCTCAGGTTCGCGATGCGGCTGTGCATCAGGGCATCTATCTGCTGCATGCCACGCTGCTGGCTGTAATAGTGGAAGTCCGTCCAGGTCATGCTTGCCGTGGTCGAAGCTCCGGTTATGCAGGCACGCAACTTGCTTCCCACTACAGAACTGCCCACAACGGCACACAGATGTTCCTCATTGGCCACCCAATCCGGTTCCATGTCCTCTATCTTGTCGCTGTTGCTCAGCACCACGCAGTCAAACTCTGCCGTGTTCAGAATGGAGAAATGCAGGGCTGTAGCACGTTCCGGAACGTCTGCTATCAGATACATGCCGGCTTCAAATTTCAAGCCGATGGTCGGCACCACAATACTCTTCAGGATGTTTCCCTCCGCATCAGCAAACACACTGCCGATAAGCCCCGTGCCGGGAACACTCGGGAAGCGCACACGTCTGTAACCCGACACGTCCACTTTGCACACGGAATAAGCCTTGTCCGTCGTATAGGATTCCATCAGCGTGGGCTTGCCGCTCATGATCTTGCGTTCACCCAGCCAGCCGCCCTGTGTCTCCTTGATGGCATCCAGTGTCAGTACCGTCGCGTCCGGAATCGGGGGCATTTCGTCCTCCGGATAACTGCTGTAGCAGGCGTACTTCTTGTTGTTCAGATAGTCGTTGATGCCCTTGCTCCAGTAAAACGGCTCATACATCATCCAGTCTCCCTCGCTGCCGTCCAGCTTCGCAACCGTGCAGTCGTTCATATCCTCCGCATCGGCATAGAAGTTCGAACTTTCGTCATGCAGGGGGAAATAGGTCATCTCCCCGTCCGGGTTGTTCACTTCCACCTGCTGCCCGGCTATCTCCACCTTCCGGCTCGT
>NZ_JAJKHN010000236.1:0-914 GCF_020982715.1 Bacteroides sp. 1_1_30 | reverse complement strand
ACACAAAAAAACTTTAACGTATTTCTATTCATTCTACTGTTAGGAGTTTTTTCTCCTTTGATGGCTCAAAATATGAGCGATTCTCAAGTGTTGGAGTATGTCAAAGAGGGGATTAGACAAGGGAAAGAACAAAAACAATTAGCCTCCGAACTTGCCCGTAAGGGCGTGACCAAAGAACAGGCTATGCGTGTGAAGCAGCTTTATGAGCAGCAGAATAATGTCAATGCTTCCAACGCTACCGGTACGGATGTCAATGAATCCCGTCTTCGTGAAGAAATGAAGGAGAATACTTCCGATATGTTGGAAGACCATCCGAGCACTCAAGACCTTGCACGTGGTAATCAGGTTTTCGGAAGAAACATCTTCAATACTCGTAACCTGACTTTTGAACCCAGTGTCAACATCGCCACCCCTTTAAATTACCGTCTCGGTCCCGGTGACGAAGTGATTATCGACATCTGGGGAGCCAGTCAGAACACTATCCGCCAACAGATTTCTCCTGATGGCACTATCAATATTCAGAAAATAGGTCCTGTCAACCTGAACGGACTAACCATTTCTGAAGCCAATGACTATCTCAAAAAAACATTAAACAAGATATATAATGGTCTTAATAATACGAATGACCCCACTTCTGACATCCGTCTGACTCTGGGCAGCATCCGTACTATTCAAATCAATGTAATGGGTGAAGTTGTCCAGCCGGGCACTTACTCTCTTTCTTCCTTTTCTACTGTATTCCATGCACTTTATCGTGCAGGAGGTGTGAGTGACATAGGTAGCCTTCGTAATGTCCAGCTGGTACGTAACGGTAAGAACATCGCCACAATCGACGTCTACCAATTTATCATGAAAGGCAACATTCAGGATGACATTCGTCTGCAGGAAGGTGATGTTGTGATTGTTCCCGCCTA
>NZ_JAJKHN010000235.1:0-914 GCF_020982715.1 Bacteroides sp. 1_1_30 | reverse complement strand
ACACAAAAAAACTTTAACGTATTTCTATTCATTCTACTGTTAGGAGTTTTTTCTCCTTTGATGGCTCAAAATATGAGTGATTCTCAAGTATTGGAGTATGTCAAAGAGGGGATTAGACAAGGGAAAGAACAAAAACAATTAGCCTCTGAACTTGCACGTAAGGGCGTGACCAAAGAGCAGGCTATGCGTGTGAAGCAGCTCTATGAGCAGCAGAACAATGTCAATGCTTCCAACGCTACCGGTACGGATGTCAATGAATCACGCTTACGTGAAGAAATGAAGGAGAACACCTCCGATATGCTGGAAGACCATCCGAGTACTCAAGATCTTGCACGTAGTAATCAGGTTTTCGGACGTAACATTTTTAATACCCGTAACTTGACTTTTGAACCCAGTGTCAACATCGCCACGCCTTTAAATTACCGTCTCGGTCCCGGTGATGAAGTGATTATCGACATCTGGGGAGCCAGCCAGAACACTATCCGCCAACAGATTTCTCCTGATGGCACGATCAACATTCAGAAAATAGGTCCCGTCAACCTGAACGGACTAACTATTGCTGAAGCCAACGACTATCTTAAAAAAACATTAAACAAGATATATAATGGTCTCAATAATACGAATGACCCTACTTCGGACATTCGTCTGACTTTGGGCAGCATCCGTACTATTCAGATCAATGTGATGGGTGAAGTAGTCCAGCCGGGCACTTACTCTCTCTCTTCCTTTTCTACTGTCTTCCATGCACTTTATCGTGCAGGTGGAGTCAGTGACATAGGTAGCCTTCGCAATGTCCAGCTGGTACGTAACGGCAAAAATATCGCCACAATCGACGTTTACCAATTTATCATGAAAGGCAACATTCAGGATGACATTCGTCTGCAGGAAGGTGATGTTGTGATTGTTCCCGCCTA
>NZ_JAJKHN010000234.1:0-924 GCF_020982715.1 Bacteroides sp. 1_1_30 | reverse complement strand
ATCACGAAAGAGGTCTTACCGTTACCGCTGTTGCCCCACACGAACCAGCAGCCCCGGACTTCCGGAGTGTCGAAGGCATCCTTCCATTTCCCTTCGAAAGGGAATACGTCATACTTCTTGTTCAGGATGTCCCTGACATTCAAGGCACGTCTCATGCCCGCTTTTTTATTATCCTTTTTCTCTTCTTCCATGGTCAGAACAGTGTTAGTTGTCGGATATTGTCAATTCGGTCAAGTACGGCCTGCCGTGCGGCACCCCGCAGTTTCTCGTGGCAGAGCATCCTGCCGAGTGCCCACAAAAGGGCATTCTCACGGGTGGCAAACTGTCCCCATTTACGTCCCGGGTTGAAACCACCGCCGGAACCGCCCACCTCCATGTGAACGCCGGCAACCCACCAGCCGTCCTGCTGTCCCACAAGGGCGTCCAGGTAGTCGCGACCATTCCGGTAAACGGTCACCGTCTCGTATTCCCTCAAGACTGGGTAATCGCTCCAGGGAGCGGGAAGCTGCTCGCGACCGTCGATCTTTAAGTATTCAAATTTGTTTTCCATATCCTTAAAATTACGTTTGAACGGTATTTGAACGGGGGTCATTCCCCCGTCATGCGTTTCACCTTGTGAATGGACTTCCTCACACGCCGCAAATCAAAGTCACATGTCGAAGCCTCCTTTATCACCTTATCGATGTCTTTCCTGTCAGTCACACCGTTGGCGGAACAGATCGCAAACACGTCGTTCACGTCCGTAGGCTCCAACTCATAAAATTTCCGTCCGATACGGCTGTAGAACTCCTTGTAGCCGGGCTTCTGGTACCGCAAGCCGTTGCTGATGCGCTTGGCAATATAATCGGTACTCAAGAACACGACACCGCATTTCTCCTCCAGCTTGTTGTACAGGCTGATGAAATAGTGGAACACCGGTTCGGT
>NZ_JAJKHN010000233.1:0-924 GCF_020982715.1 Bacteroides sp. 1_1_30 | reverse complement strand
ATCACGAAAGAGGTCTTCCCGTTGCCGCTGTTGCCCCACACGAACCAGCAGCCCCGGACTTCCGGAGTGTCGAAGGCGTCCTTCCATTTCCCCTCGAAAGGGAACACGTCATACTTCTTGTTCAGGATGTCCCTGACATTCAAGGCACGTTTCATGCCGGTCTTTTTATTATCCTTTTTCTCTTCTTCCATGGTCAGAACAGTTTAAGTTGTCGGATATTGTCAATTCGGCCAAGCACGGCCTGCCGTGCGGCACCCTGCAGCTTCTCGTGGCTGAGCATCCAGCCGAGTGCCCACAGAAGGGCGTTCTCACGGGTGGAGAACTGGCCCCATTTACGTCCCGGGTTGAAACCGCCGCCGGAACCGTCCACCTCCATGTGAACGCCGGAGGTCCACCAGCCGTCCTGCTGCCCCACAAGGGCGTCCAGGTAGTCGCGACCATTCCGGTAAACGGCCACAGTCTCGTATTCCGTCAGAACGGGATAATCGCTCCAGGGAGCGGGAAGCTGGTCGCGGCCGTCGATTCTCAGGTATTCAAATTTGTTTTCCATATCCTTAAAATTACGTTTGAACGGTATTTGAACGGGAATCATTCCCCCGTCATGCGTTTTACCTTGTGAATGGACTTCCTCACACGGCGCAAATCAAAGTCACATGTCGAGGCCTCCTTTATCACATTGTCAATATCCCTCTTGTCGGTCACTCCATTGGCGGAACAGATCGCGAACACGTCATTCACATCCGTGGGTTCCAGTTCATAGAACTTCCGACCTATACGGCTGTAGAACTCCTTGTAACCGGGCTTCTGGTAGCGCAGGCCGTTACTGATGCGTTTGGCGATATAATCAGTACTCAAGAACACGACACCGCATTTCTCCTCCAGCTTGTTGTACAGGCTGATGAAATAGTGGAACACCGGTTCGGT
>NZ_JAJKHN010000232.1:0-1025 GCF_020982715.1 Bacteroides sp. 1_1_30 | reverse complement strand
AAAAGAACCGCATGATAAATTGGATACAACAGATGCTTTTGCGCCGCAAAAAGACGGACAAAGGCAGAATGACACTCGGGAAGGTGCAGGAAGAGTATGGCGAGAACGACGTATGCATGGGAGAACTCCTTGATGCCCTTCCCGCTGACGGACTTTCCATAGAGGAAGCGTTCGGGCTGGCTATCGCCGCCAAAAAATGGGCGGACGGAGACCGTTTCTACCGGAGTATCAACGATGGAGAACCGGAAGATTTGTAAACAACAACAGAACAATGAAAACAAAGAAAAATGGACAGATATGATTTCATAAGATTCGGGGAACAGGTGCGCTGGTACAACGAAAGCGAAGACCTGATGGAAACCATGCAGGTGTGCTGCCCCGTATATCCTCCCGTGCAGGGCGACACAAGGGTACAGCTGGTATCAGCCGGAATAGAGGCGCTGCAATCGGGATGCGGGTCGGAAAAGACGGTCAGGGCTTCGCAGCTCGTGCCCTTCATAAGCCACTTCGGCAGGGGATACTGGGAGGCTCTCACACAAGCGGCGGACAACGGGGCAGGCACGGACCTGCTCGAAGCGATGATCAGAAACAGTTGTCTGGGCCTGGGAGAACAGATATGCCTGCTTTGTGGCAAGGTGTCGGCAAGCGTGCACGCTGCATTCTGCAGGGTATATCCCGAAGAGGGAAGCCTGCTCGACGTCATTGAGTGGCAGGGAAAGGAGTACCCCATAAGGAAGCTGACACTGTTCCGGGGGACGGAACAGGAAATGGAAACAACCGTATCGGTCACCGCATTGCAGAGGAAGCTCATCGGACGCAGGAGCGGTGCACCCGTTTCAAAAGCCGCAGAAAGGATCGATGAAGGTATTTATTATTACTGTGAACAGGAAAAGGAGTTCCTCCTCCCGCAAGAAGGCCTCACCGCATTTGTAGAAAGGGGATGAGACAGGGAAATGATACGATATACACAGATAAAGACAATTGAAAATGAAAAAAGAACCGAGTAAAACGCAAGAAAACGGCAT
>NZ_JAJKHN010000231.1:0-1025 GCF_020982715.1 Bacteroides sp. 1_1_30 | reverse complement strand
AAAAGAACCGCATGATAAATTGGATACAACAGATGCTTTTGCGCCGCAAAAAGACGGACAAAGGCAGAATGACACTCAGGAAGGTACAGGAAGAGTATGGCGAGAACGACGTATGCATGGGAGAACTCCTTGATGCCCTTCCTGCCGACGGACTTTCCATAGAGGAAGCGTTCGGGCTGGCTGTCGCCGCCAAGAAATGGGCGGACGGAGACCGTTTCTACCGGAGTATCAACGATGGGGAACCGGAAGAATTGTAAACAACAACAGAACAATGAAAACAAGGAAAAATGGACAGATATGATTTCATAAGATTCGGGGAACAGGTACGCTGGTACAACGAAAGCGAGGACCTGATGGAAACCATGCAGGTGTGTTGCCCCGTATATCCTCCCGTGCAGGGCGACACAAGGGTACAGCTGGTATCCGCCGGAATAGAGGCGCTGCAATCGGGATACGGGTCGGAAAAGACGGTCAGGGCCTCGCAGCTCGTGCCCTTCATAAGCCACTTCGGCAGGGGATACTGGGAGGCCCTCACACAGGCGGCGGACAACGGGGCAGGCACGGACCTGCTCGAAGCGATGATCAGAAACGGCTCTCTGGGCCTGGGGGAACAGATATGCCTGCTTTGTGGCAAGGCGTCGGCAAGCGTGCACGCTGCATTCTGCAGGGTATATCCCGAAGAGGGAAGCCTGCTCGACGTCATCGAGTGGCAGGGAAAGGAGTACCCCATAAGGAAGCTGACACTGTTCCGGGGGACGGAACAGGAAATGGAAACAACCGTATCGGTCACCGCGTTGCAGAAGAAGCTCATCGGACGCAGGAGCGGCGCACCCGTTTCAAAAGCCGCGGAAAGGATCGACGAAGGTATTTATTATTACTGTGAACAGGAAAAGGAGTTTCTCCTCCCGCAAGAAGGCCTCACCGCATTTGTAGAAAGGGGATGAAACTGGGAAATGATACGATATACACAGATAAAGACAATTGAAAATGAAAAAAGAACCGAGTAAAACGCAAGAAAACGGCAT
>NZ_JAJKHN010000230.1:0-1036 GCF_020982715.1 Bacteroides sp. 1_1_30 | reverse complement strand
TAACGTGAGTTCGATATAAGAATAAATATATTTCACTTATAATTAGAAACATAGCGATCAAAGTATTAAATTTATAGTGCTGAATTATAACATTTAAACGATTACCACTATGTTTCCAGAGTCTAAAGTTACAGAGATTTATTGTATGGCAGATGATTTTTGCAAGGAATTTACATTGCAACAGGAAAAATATATGATTAAGGATATGAAGACCAGGCATCGTAACAAACCCAACCGTATGAGTGATGCAGAGATTATGGTTATTCTAATCCTGTTTCACTCCGGTGGTTTCCGTTGTTTCAAGCATTACTACAAGGAGTATGTCTGTAAACATCTGAAACACCTTTTTCCGCATCAGGTTTCTTATAACCGTTTTGTGGAACTGGAGAAGGAAGTATTGCTTCCCATGACCATATTCATCAAAAAAGTACTGCTGGGAACTTGTACCGGCATCAGTTTCGTTGATTCCACTCCCTTACGTGTATGCCGTAACCAAAGAATCTTGATTCATAAGACATTTGAAGGGCTTGCCGAGCGTGGAAGATGTTCTATGGGATGGTTCTTCGGATTCAAGCTGCATCTGATAATCAATGACAAAGGAGAGATCCTCAATTTCATGTTCACGCCTGGAAACGTGGATGACCGGGAACCGTTGAAACAGGGTAAGTTTCTGGAAAACATCAAAGGAAAACTATGTGCAGACAAGGGATATATAGGTCAGGCTCTGTTTGAAAACCTTTTCCTGAATGGCATACAGCTTGTTACTAAAGTTAAAAATAATATGAGGAACTCACTGATGAGTATTGCCGACAAGATTTTGCTAAGAAAAAGAGCCTTGATTGAAACGGTCAATGACGAACTGAAGAACATCGCACAGATTGAACACTCAAGACATCGTTCATTCAATAACTTTATAGCCAACTCCTTGTCGGCTATCGCGGCATACTGCTTTTTTGAAAAGAAGCCCGCCATTGACCTAAATTTTGTCAATGACGGACAACTTGCTATTTTTTGATTTTATTTCGAACTCACGTTA